>CAXHYW010000025.1:0-14680 GCA_964021475.1 uncultured Desulfobacteraceae bacterium
GTTCGGGCCGCACGGGATGACAAAGAAGTGGCCACAACGCTTTTTGCCCTGGAAAAGGCCGCAAAGGGAAATGATAATGTGATGCCCCATCTGGTGAAATGCTGCCATGCCTATGCCACGGTGGGGGAGATGGCAGAGGTGTTCAGACAAAGTTTTGGTGAATGGAATGAGCCGGAGTTTTACTAACCGGCATGGCCGGTAACCTATTTGCTCCGGCCACAACAAAAAATGAAACGCTTATGATTGCAATACCTTGACCGGAGTTTCATATAAATGATTCGCACAAATTAAGGAGGTGGCCGTTGGAAGAGACTTATCGTCTGGGGTGTGATATTGGCGGCACGTTTACAGATTTTGTACTGATCAATAATCGAACAGGACAATTTCATACAAACAAGTGCCTGACCACCCCTTCTGACCCTTCAGATGCTGTGGAACAGGGCATTTGCCAGCTGGCCGAAACCCTGCCCAATTTCATGGACCGGGTGGAAGAGGTTATCCACGGCACCACCCTGGTCATCAATGCCATCATTGAACGAAAAGGGGCCAAAACCGGATTAATCACCACCAAAGGGTTCAGGGATGTGCTGGAACTGGGTCGTGAAATCCGCTACGACGCCTATGATATTTTCAGCGAGTATCCCGAACCCATCGTACCCCGGGCCCTTCGCATGGAAATTGACGAACGGATCACATCCGACGGCAGGGTGCTAAAAGAGGTGGAAGAAAAGCAGGTGCTGGAAGTACTCAACCGGTTCAAGGGAACCGGCATCGAATCCCTGGCGGTCTGCTTTATCAATTCTTATGAAAATCCTGTCAATGAACGAAGGATAAAAGAGATCATTGAGCGGGAAGCCCCGGATCTTTTTTTGTCCTCCTCCTTTGAGGTTATTCCCCAGATCCGGGAATATGAGCGCTCCTGCACCACGGCGGTAAATGCCTATGTCAAACCCATTACCTATCGATACTTAAAAAAACTGACGGCCAGACTTGCTTCCATGGGGTTTAACGGAAAACTATTTATCATGCTGTCTTCCGGGGGGATCACCTCGGTGGAAACGGCCCGGGAATTTCCCGTCCGGATCATTGAATCCGGCCCCACGGCCGCCGTGATCGCCTCCCAGTATTATGGACGGATGTTTGATATACGGGACATGTTCTGTTTTGACATGGGGGGCACCACCGCCAAATCCTGTTTGATACAAAAAGGTCATGCCGGCCTTGTTTCCACCTTTGAGGTGGGCCGGGTCCAGCGGTTTAAAAAGGGGAGCGGACTGCCCATCCAGGTACCGGTGGTAGACCTCATGGAGATCGGTGCCGGCGGCGGCAGCATTGCCAAGATCAACCGCCTTGGGCTTCTCGGGGTGGGTCCTGAAAGCGCGGGCGCAGACCCCGGACCTGCCTGTTACATCCAGGGAGGTGTTAACCCCACGGTGACGGATGCGGATCTGGTGCTGGGATATCTGGATCCCGACTTTTTTCTGGGGGGCACCATGACCCTTGACATCGAGCTTTCAAAACAAGCCATCCAGGAAAAAATAGCCGAACCTCTTGGAACCACCCTGGTGGAGGCGGCCTTCGGCATCCATGATCTGATCAATGAAACCATGGCTGCCGCTGCCAAAACCCATATTGCGGAAAAAGGCGGCAACCCTTCAAGCATAACCATGTCGGCCTTTGGGGGAGCAGGACCTGTCCATGCCTACGGCCTTGCCAGGAAAATCGGTGCGAAGGCCATCCTGGTGCCTCCCCTGGCAGGGGTGGGCTCTGCCCTGGGATTTTTCACGGCTCCTGTGGCATTTGACCTTTCCCGCAGCCATCGGGTGGGACTGGACGCGGCGGACTTTAAAGCACTTGAAGCGCTTTTCCAGGAACTGGAACGAGAAAGTGCCGGTATTCTGGAGGATGCGGCCCGGGGCCAGGAGATTCTTTTTGAACGGACCCTGTTGATGCGGTTTGTGGGCCAGGGGGCTGAAACAGACCTGGGCATTGAAAACAAACCTTTTGACAGATTTTCACGCCAGGATATCCGATCTCTTTTTGACACGGAATACAAACGGCTCTACGGCCGGACCTATACGGAAACCCCGGTGGAGCTGGTGACCTTCAAGGTGAGGGCCAGCCTGCCCAAGCGGCCTTTTTCCATTCCAAAACTGACCCATACGAACAGGGATATAACCGCCTGTATCAAGGGCCAGCGCCGGGCATTTTCCATTATCCAAAAGGACTATATTCCCTTTACCGTCTATGACCGATCCAAACTTTTCCCCGGTGCCAGGATACCGGGGCCAGCCATTATTGAAGAGCGCGAATCCACCATTGTCATGGGAGAAGATGCCGATGCTCGGGTGGATGAATTCGGTTTTATCTGGATTGACTTTAACGATGGAAATCGGGTGAAGGGGAAACAGCATGACGAATCAGGCAAATAATAATAAAGACAAATTTGACCCCATTACCCTTGAGATTCTCTGGCGGCGCCTTGTCTCCATTGTGGACGAGGCAGATGCCTCCGTTGCAAGAACCGCCTTTTCAAGCCTGCTGCGGGATGCCCATGATTATACCTGTATGTTCACGGACAGCCGGGGACAGGAACTGGTCCAGGGAACCTTTTGCACACCGGGCCAGGCCGGTGCCATGGCATTGGGGGTTAAAAAAATCATCACCGCGATTCCCCTGGCAGATTACAGGGAGGGGGATGTCTTTATTGTCAATGACCCCTGGCTTCTGGCAGGACACCTCAATGATGTCTGTGTGCTCAGCCCGATTTTTTTTCAGGGCGTTCCCGTGGCCTTTACGGCCTGTGTCTTCCATCACTCGGATATCGGGGGCCGTGTATCCTCGGACAATCGCGAGGTTTTTGAAGAAGGCATCTACATCCCGGTGACCAAGCTCTATGATGCCGGAACCCTCAATGAGGAGATTCTCAACATGATCCGGTGGAATGTGAGAACCCCTGAAGAGGTGACAGGCGACATCCGGTCCCAGGTGTCAGCCAACCATGTCTGCGCCCAAAAGGTTATTGAAATGATGGAGGATGAACATCTTACCACCCTGGATGACCTGGCAGACGACATCATCGACAGAACAGAAGGTTCCATGCGCTCGGCCATCAAAAAGATACCAGATGGGGTGTATCCCCATACCGGTATCATCGAAGGAGCGGGGAACAAACCCGACATAACCATCAAACTGACCGTGACCGTGGACGATTCGGATATCCTCGTGGATTTCACCGGCACCTCGGACCAGGTGGACTGGGGGGTGAACGTGGTTTACAATTTCACCTATGCCTATGTGTTCATGGCCATAAAATCAGCCTTTGATCCGGATATTCCCATCAACGAAGGGGCCATCCGGCCCATTCGAATGACAGCGCCAAAAGGGACGATCATTAACTGCTCTTTCCCTTCTGCCGTGGCTGCCCGGATGCAGGTAGGCCATTTTATGACGGAAATGGTCTTTAATGCCCTGGCGCCCGCCACCCCTGACAATATCATTGCCGGTTCCGGCGGCACCCCTGCCCAGACCAATATCTTCTACGGTAAAAGGGCCGATGGAACCCCCTGGCACACCATGATCATCCGGGGCGGCGGCATGGGGGCTTCGTCCAGGACCGACGGTCATCATTGCGCCATCTTTCCGGCCAACGGGGCCAACACCCCGGTGGAGATCCTTGAAAGCGACACCCCTTTGATGGTTGAATCAAGGGGACTTGTCATGGATTCAGGCGGTCCGGGCAAACAACGGGGGGGCATCGGCCGGCAGATGATCATCCGATCGCCTGAAGGGAACAAAAGAACCACCATTGCCGTCCAGGCCGGCCGCTTTATCTATCCGCCCCAGGGGATATTCAAGGGAAAAAACGGCGCAAAGGCCCAATTTTTAAAAAACAAAGACTCGGCCAACCCAAGCACACTGACCTTTTGTGATGCAGGAGACAGTATTTCCTTTGTCAGCGCCGGGGGCGGCGGATATGGAGACCCCTTTGAACGCGACCCCACAGCCGTTGAACAGGATGTACAATATGGATATGTCAGTATTGAACGTGCAAAACTTGATTACGGTGTTGTCATTGACCCTGACTCTCTTACCCTTGATCTGAGCTCAACCCTGGAACTCCGTAAAAATAGTTAAGAAAAATATTTAAGGGAGCCAAAAATGAAGAAAAGCTTTATGCCAAAATTTGCTGATCCTGGCGCATTGTTTGATCATCAGCTTGCAGGACTCAAATGGACAATTGACCATGCCTTTTATGGATCTTCCTTTTACAGGCGACACTTTGAAGAGGCAGGGGTTTTCCCCCGGGACATCACCTGTCTTACGGACCTGTGCCGCCTCCCCTTTACCACGGGCAAGGATCTTAAGGAAGGATATCCCTTTCCCCTATTGTCTGTACCGGAAAGGGATGTGGTTCGTATCCATGCCTCCTCGGGCACCACGGGCAAGCGCAAGGTGCTGACCTATACCCAAAAGGACCTGGATGACTGGTTTGACATGTTTGCCCGTTGCTATGAAATGGCAGGCCTTACCCCAAAAGACCGGGTCCAGATTGCGGTGGGGTATGGGGTATGGACGGCGGGCATGGGGTTTCAGCTGGGATGCGAACGATTGGGGGCCATGGCAATTCCCGTGGGACCGGGCAACATTGACATGCAATGCCAGTTTCTCGTGGACCTGCAGCCCACGGTATTTTGCTGCACCGCTTCCATGGCTCTTCTCATGGCCGAGGAGATCAACAAACGGGGAATCAGAGACAAGATCAATCTTAAAAAAATCATCCTGGGCTCGGAACGGTGCTCCCATGCCATGCGGGCCAAGATCAAAGATCTAATAGGGCTTGAGGACATATTCGACATCACGGGCATGACCGAACTTTACGGGCCGGGCACAGGAATTGACTGTCCTTCCCATGAAGGAATTCATTATTGGGCTGACAAATATATTCTTGAAATCCTGGACCCGGACACCCTGATGCCCGTTGAAGAGGGTGAAATCGGTGAAATGGTGGTGACAACGCTCTGCAAGGAGGCCACCCCCCTGGTCCGATACCGTACCCGGGATCTCACCCGGAAAATCACCGCCCCCTGTTCCTGCGGCAACCTCCTTTTCATGCACGACAGAATCATGGGAAGATCAGATGACATGATCATTCTAAAGGGGGTCAATATCTACCCCGGCCAGATTGATGAAGTCTTGTCCGCCATTCCCGAAGCCGGCAGCGAGTATCAGCTCCATCTTGAAAGAAAATCGGACGGCAAGGAATCCATGACCATTAAGGCAGAAGCGGCCCAGGGATTTGATATAACCCGGACCCAGGATATTCAGGACAAAATAAGGAAACTTGTGCACTCAAAGATCATGGTCAGCTGTGATGCAAATATCTGTACCTATGGCGATTTGCCAAGGTATCCCGGCAAAGCCCAGCGTATCTTTGATAATAGAAGAGGATAACACAAGCGAATAAAAGGAAGGATTATGAAAGCATTTAAATACCTATCTCCAGAAAGTGTTGAAGCTGCCATCTCTTTTTATGGTGAACACAGTGAGACGGCCAAATACATGGCCGGGGGCACGGATATAATTGTGAAGGTGAAAGAAGGATGGATGGAACCCGACTATTTGATTTCCTTAAAAAAGATACCGGAGATGAATAATCTTTATAAAAATGAGGCAACCGGCGAGCTGTCCATCGGGGCGCTTACCACCCATTCCACCCTGGAAAAATCCTTGATGATCCAAAAGGACTACCCCATAATTTTTGATGCCGTGTCCAATATCGGATCCCTGCAGGTCAGAAATGTGGGTACCATCGGCGGCAACCTGATCAATGCCGTTCCTTCGGCCGACGGCGCCATCCCTTTGATTGCCCTGGACGGGGTGGCCCTTCTCCACGGTCCTGACGGTGAACGGTCCTGCAAGGTTTTAGATCTGTTCGTTGCCCCCTATCAGACGATTTTAAAACCCGGAGAAATCCTTAAAAAAATCACCATCCCTCCCCAGCCCCCCCATACGGGAAGCGGATATACAAAATTTGGCCGCAGGGCTGCCATGGAGCTTCCCCTCATCGGTATCGGGGTGCTGCTGACTCTGAATTCCGATTACAAAACCTGTATCAAAGCAAGGATCTGTTTAGGGGTTGCGGCTCCCACCCCCATGCGGGCCTATGATGCCGAAGATTTCCTGTTGGGAAAACAAATCACTGAAGAAATTTTAAATGAAGCCGGTAATCTGGCTGCAGCGGAATCAAAGGTCAGGGACAGTATCCGGGGAAAAGCCTGGCACAGACGAGAGATGATACAGGTTTATGTCCGGCGCATGGGGCTTAAATGCCTGGAACAAATTAAAGAGGGACGTTAAAAAAAGGAACCTTTATCCATGACGACACAAATATCGTTTTTATTAAATGGGGATGAGATCTCCCATGAGATCAAGGACCATTGGACCCTGTTGCACCTGTTACGGGAAGAGATGGGGCTCATCGGAACAAAAGAGGGATGCGGCAATGGGGAATGCGGTGCCTGCACGGTTATTGTGGATGGGCTTGCCATCAATTCGTGTTTATACCTGGCCATTGAAGCCCATGGGAAACATCTGGAAACCATAGAGGGTCTTGCTGCTACCGACGGCACCCTCCACCCGATCCAGCAGTCTTTTGTGGACGAGGGGGGAATCCAGTGCGGCTTTTGCTCTCCCGGAATGATCATGTCCTCCAAGGCCCTGCTGGATGAAAACCCAAAAGCCAACCATGAAGAAATCAAACATGCCCTTGCCGGAAACATCTGCCGGTGCACAGGCTATGTCCAGATCCTGGAATCGGTTGAAGTTGCCCGGGATCAGATTTCAGGCCCGATTTCAATTCAAGAAGGGAGGGGAGAGTGCAATGAATAATATAAACCCCGACACAAACCAGGAATTTCGCGTCATCGGCAAACGGATCCCCAAACTGGATGCCGCCCAGAAAGCCATGGGCCGGGCCGAATATATCCAGGACATTCGCCTGCCGGGCATGCTCTACGGGAAAATCCTTTACAGCAAATATGCCCATGCCAATATTGTCCGAATAGACACTTCAAAGGCAAAGGAACTGGCCGGGGTCCATGCGGTTCTCGTTGGCGAAGACGTGCCCAAAAAAATGAAAATGGGGTTTTACAAGGACAACCCCCCCATCAAAAAGAACAAGGTCTGCTCCTTTCGGGATGAAGTGGCCGCCGTGGCAGCAACCAGTCCTGAAATTGCCAAACAAGCACTGGATCTCATTGAAATCGAGTATGAAGAACTTCGAGCCATATTTGATCCTGAAAAGGCCATGGAAAAAGATGCCCCACTGGTCCATGAATACCATAAATCCAATGTGCTGAACCTACCCTGGCATCTGCACTACGGAGATGTGGAACAGGCACAAAAAGAATCGGCCTTTGTGGTGGAGGAACGGTTCACCACCCAATGGGTCACCCATTGCTGTCTGGGTACCAGCGGGGCCATTGCCCTGTTTGATGCAAAATCCAACCTAACCATTCATACCAATACCCAGATCCCCTCCCTTGCCCAGAAGGATTTTTTGGAATCCCTCAAAGCCATGGGCCTTGAGAATAAACGGGTTCGGGTGATCAAACCCACCATCGGCGGGGGATTTGGCAGCAAGCTGGATACCTATGCCTATGAGCACATTGCCATTCTGCTGGCCCATGCCACAAGAAAACCGGTTAAGATACTCTTTGACCGAGAGGAAGAGTTCAAGGCCACCTCCACCCGTCAGCCCACGGTGATTTATATCAAGCAGGGCTGCGACAAAAACGGGAAACTGACCTTCAGAGATATGAGGATGGTTTTGGATAACGGGGCCTATACCTCCTGGGGGGCAACCACACCCTCGGTTATGATGATGCCCATTACTTCCCTTTACAGGGTGGAAAACGTGAGATTCGATGCCAAATGTGTCTATACCAACAACACCTATTCCCAGGCCATGAGAGGATATGGAAACCCCCAGGCCACCTTTGCCATTGAATCCACCCTGGACATGCTGGCCGAAAAAGCGGGGATTGACCGGGTTGAAATCCGGCGTATCAACAAAAACCAGCCCGGGGATAGGACCCCCCAGGGGTTTAAAATATCTTCCTGCGGACTTTCCGAATGCATTGATGCGGTTCAAAAAGAAATCGCCATGGACAAAAATGAAAAAAGAGAACGAGGAATCGGCACCGGAATTGCCTCTCTGATCCATGTGGGCGGCGGGGCCAGGATTTACAAATCCGACGGCTGCGGGGCCATTTTAAAGATGGATGACTACGGCAAGGTGGACGTGTTCACCGGTGGCACGGACATGGGACAGGGGCTTGACAATATCACGGCCCAGATTGTGGCGGAAGAGCTGGGACTTTTGGTGGAAGACATCAATGTGATCCATTCGGACACAGATGTCTGCCCCTGGGATGTGGGGGCCCATGCCAGCCGGAGCACCTTTGTGGCGGGGAATGCCGCCCTGGGAGCGGCCAAAAAAGTCAAACAGACCATCCTGGCATACGGGTCAACCCTGCTGGACCTCCCGGTGGAAGATCTAATTCTCAGGGACAGGGCCATCTTTTGCCCCAAACATCCTGAAAAAACCATGCCCATAGATAAGCTGTTGAGAAAGGCCCATTTCTCCCCCCAGGGCAAAATGCTCATGGCAGATTATTTTTATGATCCGGACAATGAAAATATGGGCAAGGAGTTTAAAGGTAACCTGTCCGTGACCTATGCCTTTGGTGCCCACGGGGTCAAGGTCCATGTGGACGAAGAAACCGGAAAGGTAACGGTCTTAGATTATGTGGCAGCCCATGATGTGGGCCGGGCCATCAATCCTCTGCTCCTGGAGGGCCAGGTATACGGCGGGGTGATCATGGGGATAGGATATGCCCTGACCGAGGAAGTGATCCTCAAGGACGGCCAGACCATGAATGCCAATTTCAGGGACTACAAGCTCTTTACGGCCAAGGATGCCATAAAGATCAAGGCCCCGGTGGTGGAAACCTATGATGAATATGGCCCCTTTGGTGCCAAGGGTATTGGAGAACCGGGATGTGTCCCGACAGCTCCCGCCATTGCCAATGCCATTTATGATGCCGTGGGGGTAAGGATCACAAATCTGCCCATCACCCCGGAACGCGTATTAACCGCATTAAAAGAGAAGAAAGAATAAATAAAAGGGATAAATAAAAAAGGATAAAAGAGGAAACGGTTCATAACCAACGACCAGGGGGCCTGCCCCAAAAGACCCTTGGCCATAATTTTATTACGGAGGTTAAACCATGGTAAAACGAACATTTTGTTCAGCAATCTCATTGTTATTTTTTATCGTCACCTGCCTTGCCCTGTTTTCCACCCCGGCAGCCGCAGGCCCCATTAAACTCAATTATGCCAATTTCCCCCCTGCCCCCACATTCCCCTGCGTTCAAATGGAACGCTGGAAGGTTGAAGTGGAAAAACGAACCCAGGGCCAGGTTAAGATCAACACCTTCCCCGGGGGAACACTTTTGGGAGCCAAGGGCATGATGGACGGAGTTGTGGCCGGTCAGGCCGACATCGGAAACATCTGCATGGCCTATCAGCCGGGTCGGTTTGTTGTCACCAATGCCACCAGCCTTCCTTTGGGAATTAAAGATGCCAAAACCGGCAGCATGGCCCTTCTCAAACTCTATGAAAAGTACAAACCCAAGGCCTTTAAAGATGTGGTCGTCCTGGCCATGTTCACCAATGCACCGGGCAATGTCATGTCCAAAAATCCGGTAAGAAGTCTGGCAGATATGAAGGGCCTTGATTTAAGAGCCTCGGGAGGTGCCGCCCAGATTCTGAAAGCCTGGGGAGCCAACCCTGTTGGAATGCCCATGCCGGCAACGGTTGAAGCCTTGCAAAAAGGGACGGTTAAAGGGCTCTTCTCTTCTCTGGAAGTGATGAAGGACTTTAAGTTTGCTGAAAACTGCAAATATGTCACCATGACCGAGACGGTTATCTATCCGTTTTCCGTTATCATGAACAAAGACAAATGGGATTCCCTGCCGGCCGATGTTCAGAAGGTGATGATGGATCTTAAAGAAGAACAATCCCTTTGGACCGGTACTTACATGGATGAACAGATTAAACGCGCCATTGCCTGGTCAAAAGAATCCAACAATGTTGAGTTTATCGCCCTTTCCGCTTCTGAAAAAGCAAATTGGGACGGCAAACTTGATTTTATCACAGAAAAATGGATAAAAGGCGCCAGTGAAAAAGGGCTGCCAGCCGAGCAAATTATAAAAGATATCAAATCCTATATCCAATAACCGGCATGACCGCAGTTTCATATAAACCCGTTTGTACGCTTCCCCCTGGCCGGTTTTTCCTAAGGCCGGGGGGATTTGGAGAAAGCTTCACATGGATTTTTTAACGAGACTCAATAAAATTTTGAACAAGGTGCTGACATTGACCGGCGGTGTGTTTCTGATCGGCATGATCCTTCTGACCTGTGCCAACATATTCATCCGGCAGTTCTATATCCCCATCCGGGGAACCTTTGAACTCATGGGATATGCCGGGGCCGTTGTCACGGCTTTTGCCCTGGGGTATACCCAGTTTACCAACGGCCACATCAGTGTGGATATTCTGGTGAACACCTATCCTGCTCCCGTTAAACGATTCGTCTCTCTGATCAACCATGGGGTTTGTTCCCTCTTCTTTTTCATTGCGGCCTGGCAGGTGGTAAAAAAAGCCATGATCCTGAAGGCGGCTGGCGAACTGTCTGAAACCCTGCGAATTATCTATTACCCCTTTACCCTGGCCGTGGCCTTCGGTTGTTTTGTCCTGGCCCTGGCAATTTTTACAGACTTTTTAAAAGTGGTATTCCCCCAAAAAGCGAGTGCAAAATGAGCCTGACCCTGATCGGCATCATCGGTATTGTCCTCCTTCTTGCGATCCTTTTTGTCTTTGGCATTCCCGTCGGATTTGCCATGGGCCTTGTGGGATTTATCGGCTTCGCCCATGTGATTTCCGTTGATGCCAGTTTTAACATGCTGGCCACGGTGACCTGGGATACCTTTTCCAAATACGGATTAACCGTGATCCCGCTGTTTATCTTCATGGGCCAGATTGCCTTTTATTCCGGGGTTAACGAAAAACTTTACACCGCCGCCTTCACCTGGGTGGGCCATATCCGGGGCGGCATTGCCATGGCAACGGTATTGGCCTGCGCAGCCTTTGCTGCCATCTGCGGTTCCAATGCCGCCACCGCCGCCACCATGACCACGGTTGCCCTGCCCCAGATGACCAAGTACAAATATGAGCCCATGCTTTCCACCGGTGCCATTGCCTGCGGATCCACCCTGGGCGTCGTCATTCCCCCGTCTGTGGTCTTAATTATCATCGGGCTTTCCACGGAACAGTCCATTGCCGAACTTTTTTACGGGGGACTGGGTGCCGGTATTTTGCTGGCCTCACTGCTAACCCTCACCGTCTATGTGCTGTGCAGCATCTACCCTTCCTGGGGACCCACCGGGGAAAAAACCTCTCTCAAGGCAAAAATCCTCTCCCTTGCCGGTGCCGTTGAAATGCTCATTTTATTCATGGTTGTCATGCTGGGTCTTTATTTCGGCTTGTTCACCCCCACGGAAGCCGGGGCTGTCGGGTCCTTTTTTGCTGTTGTTATTGCCCTGGCCCAAAAGAAACTTTCCTGGAACGATTTCTATAATTCTATTTTTGATACCTTGAAAATTTCCTGTATGGTGATTGTCATTATTACCGGGGCCATGATTTTCGGTCGATTCCTGGCCATTACCAGAATCCCCTTTGACATTGCCGATTGGGTGGTCACCCTTCCCTTTTCAAAGGTAACCATCATGGGTATCATTTTTATGATCTATATCATCGGCGGAGCGGTCATGGATGCCCTGGCCCTTCTGCTCATCACCATTCCCATTTTCTTTCCCGTGGCCATGGAACTTGGGTATGACCCCATCTGGTTCGGGGTCACCATTACCATTGTCACCACCCTGGGGGCGGTCACCCCGCCCGTGGGCGCCACCACCTATGTGGTGGGGGGAATGGCAAAGGATGTGCCCCTTGAAAAGGTGTTTAAAGGCGTGGCCTATTTTCTGCCAGCCTATATCATCTGTATCCTTATCATGATGCTTTTTCCCAAAGTGGTCCTGTTTTTACCGGGCCTATTGAAATAAAAGGAGAACAATTGTGCGGTTACCCAGGTTTAATTATTTAGGACCCAACACCCTTGAACAGGCCCTTGCCTTTTTGTCCACTTACAGGGACGGCGCCAAAATTCTTGCAGGGGGAACAGACCTCCTGGTCAGGATGAAAAAAGGACTTTTAACCCCGAAAACCCTCATCAGCCTCAAGGGACTGGATGAATTGGCCTATATTCGGCAGGACAAAAAAGATGGCAAAAACGGCAACGACTGCGTTCTTATCGGCAGCAAAACCCCCATTGCCGATATCATCGCTTCCGATCTGGTTCAACAACAAGCCCCTGCCCTGTCACAGGCCTGTGAACGGATAGGCGCCATCACCCTCCAGCATTTTGCGGGAACCATGGGCGGCAACATTCTCCAGGACAATCGGTGCCAGCACTACAACCAGTCGCAATTCCATCGATCCGGCCGGGGGGCCTGCCACAAGGATGGCGGAAAAATCTGTTATGCACGGCAGGACTCCGACCGGTGCAACTCCACCTGCCAGTCAGACGGGGCCACGGCCCTCATGGCCCTGGATGCCAGTATCACCCTTTCTACCAAAAACGGAGAGCGACAGGTGGATCTGGCCGATTTTTATACCAATGACGGGATCCAGCCATTTGCCATTGAACACGATGAGCTTCTCACCCAGATCCGGATCCCGGTCCAGGGGGGTAAAAGTGCTTATCAGCGCCTGTCCTATCGATCCGCCATCGATTATCCCCTTGTCTGCGCAGGGGTTCTCCTGATCCCATCGATATCTTTGCCAACCCAGATCGGGGAGGCCAGAATTGTGGTGGGTGCCATGGGCAGGTCTCCCCTTTATATGGCCGCTGCCTCGGCTTCTCTAAAGGGAAAAACCTTTGATGATACCGCAGCCTTTCAAAAAGCTGCAAAAGCTTCCATGGACACGGCCGCCGCCTTTGCCGTTCACAATGTGGGGTCCACCCTTGAATACCGGTGTGCCATGGCAGAAGAAATGGTGTTACAGGCCCTGATTGAAGCGGGAAAAGCTGCCCGGGCGACCCAATAGCTAAAAAAGGTTTAGACAACAAAAGCATAACAGGAAAACGGGAGTACCAGGAATGGAAAAAATTGAGATTACCCTAAGGATAAATGAAATCACCTACCAGGTTAGGGTTCTGCCCAATGATACCCTTTTGGAAGTATTGCGGGACAAACTGGATCTGACCGGATCAAAGGAAGGCTGTGATGAAGGGGTTTGCGGGTCCTGCACCGTGCACATGGACGGTAAGCCTGTCCGGTCCTGCCTGACCCTTGCCCTGGAGGCCCAGGACACCCAGATCAAAACCGTGGAGGGACTGGCCACGGGCGATACCTTGTCAGGTCTTCAGCAATCGTTTATCGACCACGGGGCGGTTCAGTGCGGGTTTTGCACCCCGGGGATGCTCATGTCGGCAGATGCATTGCTCGCAACCACGCCAAGGCCCGATGAGCGAACCATCCGCCAGGGTCTGGCCGGAAACATCTGCCGGTGCACGGGATATGCCAAAATTGTAACGGCCGTGGCCCATGCGGGCAATTCCCAGGATCATTGCCCGGATTGCCTGACCCAAACGCCGGACCCAAACGCCCGATCAGGTAGCAAGCCAAATCAGTAGGCAAAGGAGTAAAAATGTCTGATTATGCCATCATTGGAAAACGAATGCCCCGGGTGGATTCCCGGGCCAAGGTTATGGGAAAAGCAAAATTTACCGCAGACCTGAATCTGCCCAACATGCTGGTGGGAAAAATAAAAAGAAGCCCCCATGCCCATGCCCGCATCCTCCATATCGACACCTCCAAAGCCGAAGCCTTGCCCGGTGTCATGTCCGTGGTCACGGGCAAGGACACCGCCGGCATAAAATGGGGGGTATTTGCCTATACACGGGACCAGCAATTTATTCAAACTACAAAGGTGCGGTATATAGGGGATGAGGTGGCAGGACTGGCCGCCATTGACGAAGAAACTGCCTTAAAAGCCCTGGATCTCATCCATGTGGAATACGAAATTTTACCCCCGGTGTTTGATCCCATGGAAGCCATGACCATGGAAACCGAGCTCATCCACAAAGAATTTGCCAACAACATCAATATCCATGTTAACATTGATACAGGACATGTGGATGAAAACTTTGAACGATCCCATTATATAAGGGAAGACACCTTTACGGCACCGGAAGAATCCTATTTCCAGGCCGAACCCTATGCAGTTGTGGCACGGTTTGACAGCGACGACTGCCTGGAAGTCTGGATGCCCAATGGCGGGCCCCACATGAAATCCAAGCCCCTTTCCAATGCATTCAAGATTCCCCTTCACAAGGTAAAGGTCAGAAAAATTGCCATCGGCGGGGCCTTTGGGGGGCGGTCTGAAATCTGTCCCGCCGATTATATCTGCGCCCTCCTGGCCAAAAAAACCCAGCGTCCTGTGAAAATAAAATTCACCCGGGAAGAAAACACCATTGCCACCCGCCAGGGGC
>CAXHYW010000026.1:0-14680 GCA_964021475.1 uncultured Desulfobacteraceae bacterium
TTAGGCGATTTCCTTGAAAAGGTGCACACCCACTTTGTTTTAACACTTTGTTTTAACACTTTGTTTTATATTTTAAGCCGGGACAAAAGAATATCCATCGCTTTTGCCATATTCTCCTGTAAATTCTCTTCAAATAATTTCTTCTCACTTTCCGAGAGCTTGCTCCATTGATCGGGCATGGTTTCAACCCCGATATTTGAAAACCGTTCTTCCTTTTGGGTGGTGATGATCCGTATGCTATTTTTCCGACTCAGGGTTAACTCCATGGACACATAGGAATGGGGTTTATTATTCATCAATCCCAAAAGAGATTTCCTGTCGGCAAAACCGTAACCAAAGGTACCTTCGGTTTTAAATACCTTCCGGGGAACAATTTCAATCACCATATCCGCCCGCCCATCCTTTAATGCCTTCTTGCTTTCCACCTCAATCACCCGATATCCCTTGGCAACCAGAAATTTTTCAACCATCCTTGTGAGCGGCCCCTTAAGAGAAAGGCTCTCAATGGTGGCATTCTTGTGCATGGCCACCAATATTTTTTCCTTCAAATAATTGGGATGATCCGGAAATTTATTAACCACACCGAAAGTAATGGATTTGATTGCGGCCTCATCAATTCCCGAAGTACTACAGCCATAGAAATTGACCAGGGCCAGACTGGCACACAAAAACCATATTAGGTATTTCATCGTTTTTTCCTTGTTTATATTATTTTTCCTTGGATAACATTTGGGCAAGTTCCCCCACCCGCTTCCCAAGTTTTTCCGCATTTTCCATACTTTTCTCATCCGGCGCCCCCACACAGGCCACGCCATAATGACCCGTGGCCGCCAGGGGATCTCCTGTAATCACCATGCCGTAGATAAGAAATGCCTGGAGAATACCCATCATGGTTGTTTCCTTGCCCCCGGTGGCATCGCCGGAAGTGGTAAATGCTGCCCCAATTTTCCCTTCCATCTTCCGACGGGTGCCCACAAATGAATCAAAAACCTGTTTGAGGGGGGCTGCCATGGACCCGAAATACACCGGGGAACCGGCAATAATCCCCTGGGCCTCGATAAAATCGGCTTTGGTTACTTCATCGGTGTCCCTTAGAACCCCTTGAATACCCTCCACACTCCCAAGGCCTTTCAATACGGCCTGGGCAAGTTTTTTCGTATTTCCGCCTTTTGAATAGTAAAGCACAAGCACTTTCATAATCTCTCCTTATGGTATTCTATAGATAATTAATATGGATATAAATTTTATTTTAGCATTATCCCATGTCTCCTGGCAAACCCGAAAATGCCGGTTCAAACTAATCCAAAACGCACACAACGATGGATAAGATACCATTTGACACTTCATTCTAAAAGGGGTATTATTTTTCGCATAATCCATTCTCATAAGGGTAGACGCCCAAGCCTAAATTGTGTAATTAAATAGCCTGATGGTTTTTTTTGGTTTTTAATTATTGTGAATACGTAAGGAGTTCCCATGGAAAAAAAGGAATCAAAACGGCGAAGCAGCATTGCATTTAAGACCTCATTCGCCAGCGGCATTATCATTCTTGTCCTTCTGGCCATCAGCAGTTTTATCGGTATCCGGCTTCAGTCAGGCCTTGCAGAGAGTATGATTGACCAGTTTGTGACAACCCAGAAGACTGCTTTGGAAGAAGAGTCCCTTCAGATGGAAAAATCCCTGGTTGCCAATATGAAGGTAAACCTTGAAATCTGTACCAGTGTGACCCGGTCTTTTTTATATAATTTCGACCAGGAGCAATTATACAAACTTCTCTCCAACTACTTGAAACTGGACGGCATGGTAGCGATCAAGGTGTTGGATGCAGATGGAAAGCCCTTTGGCGCGGCCTGGAAAGCGCCTGATATCGCAAGCGGATCGACCCTGCCTGATACGGTTAAATTGGACGAAAAACTGTCCATTGTTTCCGATGCTGTCCATGAAGGAGAAAAAGTGGGAAGTGTAAGGCTCTATTACACCAATGACCTTGTCAAAAAGATTATAAAAGACCAGGAAACCCATACCCGGGAAAGCATTGCCACATTCCAAGGAATTTCCAAAAAGAACATCGGTCAAGCCATCACCACCCAGCTGATTGTGGCAGTCGTGATCATCATAGCGTTGATTGTTACTCTGGTCTTCTGCCTCCAGCTGTTTGTCACCCGCCCCATCAAGCAGACCATTGCCATGATCAAAGACATTGCCCAGGGGGAAGGGGATCTGACCAAACGCCTGAACGTAAAAACAAAGGATGAAATTGGGGAGCTGTCCCATTGGTTCAACCAGTTTATCGAAAAACTTCAGGACCTGATCAAAGAGGTTACCAAAAACGCCACCATCATTAATAAATCTTCCACCGGTTTTACCCAGTTATCTGACAGAATGAACTCCGGGGTGGAAGGTCTGTCCGCCCGATCCAATTCAGTGGCCAATGCTGCAGATAATATGAGCACCAATATGACCTCTGTGGCAGCTGCCATGGAAGAGGCATCCACCAATATCAACATGGTGGCCACAGCCTCGGAAGAGATGTCCTCCACTATTAATGAAATCGCCCAGAATGCAGAAAAGGCAAGGTCCATAACCGACAATGCCGTGACCCAGACCCATAGTGCCTCCAAACAGGTAAATGAGCTTGGAAGCGCGGCCAAGCAGATCGGCAAGGTAGTGGAAACCATTACCGACATTTCCGAGCAGGTCAACCTGCTGGCCCTGAATGCCACTATTGAGGCTGCCCGGGCAGGTGAAGCTGGAAAAGGTTTTGCGGTTGTGGCCAACGAAATCAAGGACCTTGCCAAGCAGACATCTGAAGCATCTGGAGCCATTAAAGAGCAGATTCAGGGCATTCAGTCCTCAACCAACGGTACGGTAGAAGAGATATCAAAAATTTCCGAGGTGGTTATGGAAATCAATTCCATTGTTGCCACCATTGCCACTGCCGTGGAAGAGCAGTCTGCCACCACCAGGGAAATCGCTGAAAACATTTCCCATGCCTCCTCTGGAATTCTTGAGGTAAACGATAACGTATCTGAAGGATCGGCCGCCTCCCAGCAGGTGGCTCAGGAAATTGGGGAGATCACAGAAGCCACTGACGGTCTTTCCTCTTCCAGCCAGGAGGTAAAAACAAATGCGGGCCAGCTGTCAGTGCTCGGTGATCGACTGGCCGAACTCATGGGAAAATTTCGCGTATAGACAATCATGCTCTGCCCATGGCAACCCGGCCCTGGGCAGGGCAGTTTTATGCCCTCTATTTTAGGAACGAGCACCCAAGGAAGGGTATAGTATAAATAATAGATTGACTATCCCGTTTCGCGAAAAAAGGCAGCCAAATTCAGATCAATTCACTGGAGGATGCGAAAAAGGTAAAAAAGATCGGTACCTATAAGGACGATGTTGCGGAACTTTTTTTAAAAGAACAGGGATTTACCAATACCGAAAGTGTTGTGGATGATCAGCTCAATGTGAAAAAACTGGCAGCCGGACGTATTGATCTCTGGATCGTGGGCCACTTACAGGGCCTTTACAAAGCCAAAGCAGTTGCCGGCGACACCCCGACCCTTGAAAAGGTTTTTGATGTCAAAAACACACAGCTTTTCATTGCATTCAGCAAAGACACCGCTGATGACATCATTGCAAAATGGCAGACCGAGCTGGATAAAATGAAAGTTGACGGCACCTATGATGCCATTTTGAAAAAATATATGTAAGCCATTCAGGCCTGGGTATCCTGCCAGGGCCACACTAACCCGCGCTCACCATAACCGTCTATGAAGAGACAAGAGTCAGTTCATAATTTTTAAGCCCGGCGCTATTATGGTTGGATCAAATCTGCAATTCTTTTAGCAGTTCCCCCATCCCAGAATTCAGGGATACTCCCTTTTTTAAAATGGCCTTCCAAAATTGAATCAACCATTTTGCAAAGTTCTTGGGGCCTGCACAATTGGTTTGTGCCCTGGCTTACGGTTACAGGCCGTTCAGTATTTGGCCGCAGCGTTATGCAAGGAATTTGAAGAAAGGTGGTTTCTTCCTGAACTCCGCCTGAATCCGTAATTATCATTTTGCTGTTAAATACAAGATTCATAAAATCGTTATACCCAAGGGGTTCCGTTAAATGGATATTTTCAGCATTACTCAAAGAGTCTATACCAAATTCTGCAAGTTTTCCCAAAGTCCTGGGATGAACTGGAAATATCAATGGCATCTTTTTAGAAATATCAACCAGGTGATCACACAACTCAGCAAGAACATTCCTGGAATCAACATTCGAAGGTCTGTGAAGGGTAACAAGACCAAATTTCCCCTTTTCACATCCAAAGGTGGAATAGACATCAAGTTTTTCAATATTCTTTCTTGCCATGACCAGGGAATCAATCATGATATTGCCGACAAGAAAAATTTTTTCAGGGCTTACCCCCTCTTTTTCAAGATTCTTGTTTCCATCCTGGGAAGGTGTCCACAGATAATCGGCAATTGAATCCGTTACAAGCCTGTTGATTTCTTCGGGCATGGTCCGGTCAAAAGACCTTAATCCTGCCTCCAGATGGGCAACCTTGACACCAAGCTTTACCGCTGCCATTGTAACGGCAGCAGTTGAATTCACATCCCCTACCACAATAACCAAATCCGGAGGGTTTTCCAAAAGGATTTTTTCATATTCAATCATAACATTCCCGGTCTGCTGGGCATGGGTCCCACTTCCCACACCCAGATGAATATGGGGTTCGGGAAGTCCAAAGTTTTTGAAAAAAATATCAGACATATTCAAGTCATAATGCTGGCCTGTGTGTACAATTACAGGTTCTGCCCAATCTCTTTTAACCAGCTCATGAAAAAGAGGAGCAATCTTCATAAAATTAGGCCTTGCCGCTGCTATCAAATGTATTTTCAAAATTTTATCTTTCATTTTTCACCTTTATATTCAGAGATTACCAATTATCAGTCCATAACTATGACGGATAAGACTATAAAAAGATATGAATTAAAAAGCCATGTAGCAGATGGCCTTTTCACTTTTTTGACATATCCTTATCCGTATTCACTAACCCGAAACAATTGCAAACACCGGCTCCCAGAAATTCTATCTTGCTCCATTTTGTTTTCCTCTGTATACTGAAAATCAGGATAACAAAGACTGAAACCTGAATCAATCATTTAAAGATCCATTAAAAAAACATACCATTTGCCAGGTTTATCATAAATTATTTTTAGCATCGCTAAGCTGGCAAACAGACAAGAGGTCTCATATGAAAAGACAACCCACACCCATTAAATTAAAAGAAATAGGCAATATAATTGTGCAGCACCTGGGACACCGGGAAAACATCAATTGCTACATCGGCTCCAATTCCGCAACCCCCACCGCCAGCATTGAGGCATTAACTAAGTTTATTAAAAATGATACCGGACAACTTCCCTTCATGAAGATGATCCATATCCTGCTACATGGACCGGTTCCCTATGTGGAAGAGGGCCTCCAGGACCGTATAAAGGCCTATTCCATCTTTTCCGGGGGGGATGTCAGAAAAGCCGCAGATGAAGGCCGTGCCTATTACCTGCCCTGTACCCTTGGTAACATGGACCGACTCATGGGAAAAGGATGCGGGTATGAAATCGATCTGGTGATCATGAAGGTAAGACGAAACGATCAAACCGGGGAATACAGTCTGGGACTTTCTGTGGATGCCATCCACGCCGCCTTTGAGACCGCCACCCTTGTCATTGCCGAATTGGATCCGTCCATGCCATTTACCCAGGGCCAGAGCGTCATTTCCGGCCAGGATATTGATTATTTAATTGAAGAGGGCATCCAGCCGGTCTATACTTTTGATGCGCCTGATTTTGAGAATCTTGCAAATGAAGAACGCCGCATCGGAGAGATGATCACCGAACATTTTTTAGAGGATGGCATGACCCTCCAGGTGGGTCTGGGAAAAATCCCCGATGCAGTGGTTGGGACGATTGCCACCTCGGGTCACAAAAACCTGGGGGTCCAGACCGAACTCTATGGGGATGGCCTCATGTATCTCCAGAAGAAAGGGATCATCACGAACAAGGCAAAAAAAATAAATACAGGCTATAGCACAACCAGCCTGGTCATGGGGTCCCAAAAGCTGTATGACTATGTGCACATGCGATCCCAGGTCCAGATGCGCCCCTGCATGTATACCAACTCGGCTCTGAAGGTGCAGGCCTGCGGTCCCTTTCTCTCCGTCAACACAGCCATTGGCGTGGACTTAAGCGGCAATGTCTGGGCAGATTTTATCGACCCCTCACGGTATTACGGCGGTGTGGGCGGGCAACCGGACTTTGTCAGGGCCCTGAGCCATAAACGATACGGTGCCCCCATCATTGCCATGAAAAGTCTTACCAATAAAGGCAAGTCAAAAATTGTTCCGGGCTGCCCCTCGGGCATCACCCTGACGGCATCTGCCTACGACGGGGTGGTCATTGTGACCGAATACGGCATCGCAGATTTAAGGGATCTGCCCACGGGATTCAAGGGGCTTGCCATTGCCAGTATCTCCCACCCGGATCACAGGGAGCAACTGCTGAAAACCATCTATGATGACCCGAGAATGACCAAACCCAAGGGCTTTTCCCTGGATAAAATTCCTCCGGGGGTTACCCTGTACCAGGGAAAGGTTTCTATTTAACCCATGGAGAAAAGCGACCACCTGTTTTTCCTGTACATTCTGAAAAATATATTTAATACTTGACCCATTTTAGGCTCAGGTTTAAACATTGTAACTGGCTCACCAGGAGATAAGATTCATGAATCTAAAGGAGACATGCCCGGAAAAGCTTCTCACCCCCCAAGCAAGTGTTAAAAAAATTCACAACGGCAGCAGGGTGTTTATCGGAACCGGATGTGGGGAACCCCAGCGCCTGATCAAAGCCATGGTTGAAGATCTGTCCATCCAGGACATTATTATTTACCAAATGCTTTCCTCAACCTTGTCCAAGTATGTCAATGATGAGAATTTCCTCTCCCGGTTTTCCATCAAGCTGTTTTTTATCTCTGTTCTCATGCGTCAATCCGCCTTTGAAGGAAAAATTGATTATATTCCGGTCTACCTGTCCCAGATTCCCAAAATATTTGAAAATCATGAAATCGGCCTGGACGTGGCCCTGATCCAGGTTTGCCCACCAGATATTCATGGATACTGCTCCCTGGGGATCTCCGTGGATATCACCCTTTCCGGTATGAAAAATGCCGATATGGTCATCGCCCAGGTCAATCCCCGGATGCCGAGAACCTGGGGAGACTCAGTGGTTCACATTGATGAAATCGACTTTCTGGTGGAGCATGAAGAACCCCTTTTAGAATCTCTGCCTGAAACCAAAAACCAGCAGGTGGTGGAACGAATCGGTCACTATGTCAACATGCTGGTGGATGATGGGTCCACCCTCCAGATCGGTTTTGGTCATCTGCCCGATGCCATTCTGCCCTATCTTGCCGACAAAAAAGACCTGGGCATCCACACCCAGGTCATCACCGACGGTCTGTTGCCTTTGTTGAAGGACAAAGTCATTACCAATCGGAAAAAAAACTATCTGCCGGACCGGGTGGTGGCAACCCTTTGCATGGGATCAAAGGCCTTGTATGATTATGTGGACAACAACCCCATGTTCTATTTTAAGTCCTCGGATTTTGTCAATGACCCCAATGTGATTGCCAGAAATGATAATTTCATCTCCATCAGTTCTGCCCTGGAAGTGGATCTGACAGGCCAGGTCTGTTCCGATTCCAAGGGATACCTCTTTTACAGCGGCATCGGAGATCAGGTGGATTTTATCCGGGGCTCTTCCATGTCAAAGGGGGGCTTCTCCATTATCATCATCCCCTCAACCGCCCAGAACGGCTCCATCTCCCGCATTGTCCCCCACTTAAGTGAAGGGGCCGGGGTGGCTACTACAAGAGGGGATATTGACATCATTGTCACCGAGTATGGCATTGCTGAAATGGGCCGAAAGAGCATTTTTCAGAGAGTCATGGAGTTGGCCCAGATCGCCCACCCCAAGTTTCGTAAAGAACTGATCCGCCAGGCCAAAAAGAGACATTATATCTTTCCGGATCAGTTGCCCCCTACCAGCCAGGACCTGTTATTCTTATATTCCTATAATTATTCCATGAAGCTTGCCAATGGCAAGCGGGTTGAATTCAGGCCCCTGTTGCCCTCGGATGAATTCGAATCCCGCCATTTTTTCTATTCTCTCCAGGAAGACTCCATTTATTATCGGTTCTTTAACAAACGTAAGGTGTTCTCCAGAAAGATGCTCCAGCAGCAATGGGCAGAGGTGGATTATCGACGGAACATGACCCTGATCGGCCTGATGCAACTTGGCAAGCGCAAGCAGATTGTAGCCATTGGCTCCTATGCCGAGATCGGAAGCGATACGGCAGAAGTGGCCTTCCTGGTCAAGGAAAGGCTCCATGGCATGGGGATTGCCAGTTTCCTACTGGCATCTCTGGAAACCATTGCAAAGGAAAACAATTACAAAAAATTTGTTGCCACGGTTCTGGCGGAAAACCGGAAAATGCTCAAGGTTTTCCAGAAAAGATACCCGGACGCCAAACTGATCCGAAGCGGCAGCGGCGAGATGGAAGTGGAGATGGTCTTTCCCTAATCAGCCCCCAAAAAAGGTCTGATCAGGGAAAAACAATTTAAGCTAAGAGCAATTTAAGGAAGGGAGTGCAAAGAACCCGTGCCCCCCTTCCTATTGAAGCCTCTAAATTTAAAACCTTTGAAACCTTATTTTTTGTTTTTTGAACTCAGCTCAGGAAAATCCCAATAGCAATACTCTGTCTCATCCAGGGCATCAACTTCACTATTATTTAGGGTCATTTCACGAAGCTCAATCCGCCGGATTTTCCCGCTGATGGTCTTGGGGACTTCGGTGACAAACTCAATGATTCTAGGTATCTTAAATTTGGCCAGGATGTTCATGGTATGCTTGAACAATTCAAGGGCCAGTTCGCTGTTTCCTTCATAGGTAGGGTTCAAGATCACATAGGCCTTGACCAGTTGATACCGGTTGGGATCAGGCGCTCCCACAACGGCAGCCTCTGCCACGGATGGATGCTCTAAAAGAGCACTTTCCACTTCAAAGGGCCCGATACGATAGTCCGATGACTTAATCACATCATCAGCCCGTCCCACAAACCACCAATAGCCGTCTTCATCAAAGGAAGCCCGATCCCCGGTATAATAAAAATTATCCACAAACACAGAGCTCATTTTTTCCGGATTCCCGATATATTCGGAAAAAAGGCCAATGGGTTTCCAATTATCCAATTTCACCACAATATGTCCCACCTGATCCGGCACAGTGATCTCATTGCCTTCATCATCGGCCAGGGCCACATCATACATAAACGAAGGGCTACCAAAGGAGCCGGAGCGCATTTTGCCCGTCATCCAGGGAGGATTGCCAATCATGGCCGTGGATTCGGTCTGACCGTAAAAGTCCCTTATTTCAGTGCCCGTATGTTTTTTCCACCGGGTAATCACTTCGGGATTCAAAGGTTCTCCTGCACTGATGGACTGTCGCAAATTTGACAGGTCAAAGGAGTCCAGGTTCATGTTCACAAACATGCGCCAGGCGGTTGGGGGGCCGCAGAAGGTGGTCACCTGATTCCGGGAAAGGGCATCCAGGTATTGCTCCCCATCCAATACACTAAAATGGAATCCCGTGGCAGTGGCCCCCACATTAAAGGGGACAAAAAAACTGGACCAAGCCCATTTGGCCCACCCAGGCGCGCTCAGGTTATGGTGGATATCATCGGGTTTTACCCCGATCATGATGGTGGTGGACAGATGCCCCAGAGGATACGAGATCGCCGTATGCCCCACCCGTTTTGGAAGCCCTGTGGTGCCCGAGGTAAAATAGCAAAACAAGGTTTCATCGGCGGCCGTATCCGCAGCCGGGGCCTCAATGGATTCTTTCAGGATCTCATCAAAGGAGGTCCACCCCTCTTTTTTTCCCAGAACCAATTTGACCCTGGGGGAGATTCCGGTCTCTTTTGCTGCCTGGTCAATTAAATCAGCAGAGGCCTCATCCGCCATGATCACATCGGGCCGATAGGTTTCGAACCGATACTCAAGTTCCCGGGATGTCATGGTGGTGGCCGTGGGCACGGACACCATCCCGGCCTTGATACAGGCAAGGCTTGCAAACCAGGTTTCAGGCACGATAGGGCTCATCATGTACATGTTTGCGGTGTGACCGATTCCAAGATTTGCCAAAAAATTAATCAATTGATTGGCCCGTTGCAACACCTGGGCATAGGAATAGGAGAGGGTCTCAAGGGTATGGATATCATTCCAGATGAGGGCTGTTTTATCCGGTGTTTCCTTGACGTGTAGATCTTCAAAAATCTGTTTGGCCCAATTAAACTGTGACGGAATTGTCATGGTGTTTAATTTTTCAAAAAACAGTCTTGCCGCATCTTCCTTGTCCGAATTGTCTTCCATCTGATTGATTTGGATAACTTCTCTGTAAAGCGCTTTCATACCGTTAAAACACTCCTTGCAATCCGCATTAATGTTCTGTATAGCTTAAGACCAAAAAATATTGACTCTATAGATTATCGTTCTTATATTTGTCAAAGTTTTTTTACTATTTTTAAGAATTCCAACACCCGCACAGGTAAAAATCACCCCATGAACACGAACCGAACAACGATCATACTGGCCCCCCTCCAGGGATTTACCGACCTCACCTTTAGAAATGTCTGGGCCAGACATTTTAACGGGATTGACGAGGCCATCGCCCCCTTTATTTCTACCATGGGCCAGCAGAGGCTCAAACCCATCCGGTTAAAGGATGTGGCCCCGGAAAACAACCAACACCTGTTCGTCATTCCCCAAATCATGAGCAATGTGGCACCGGACTTTATCTTCCTTGCCCAGCGGCTGTATGAAATGGGTCACCAAAGGGTCAACTGGAACCTGGGCTGTCCCCATTCCAAAATAGCCAAAAAACACCGGGGATCGGGACTGCTTCTATATCCCGCAAAAATTGACGAGCTACTTTCCCAGATCATCCCCAACATATCCGCCTCTCTTTCCGTTAAAATCCGCCTGGGACGCAGGGCAAAAGATGAGATATACGACCTGCTGACCATGTTTGACCGCCATCCCTTAGAAGAAATCATCCTCCACCCCAGGACAGGTATCCAGATGTACGAGGGCGCCTCGGATATAGATGCCTTTGAAAAGGCGATTCAAAGCAGCGACCACAGCTTTACCTATAACGGGGATATTGTGGATCTTGCCTCCTTTGAGAGAGTCCGGGAAAGGTTTCCCAGTATCCATAGGTTCATGATCGGCCGGGGTATTTTGTCCAACCCCTTTCTGGCCGAAGAGATAAAAGGGCAAACCAAAAACGACACCCCCAGAATCCATCGGTTAAAGGGATTCCATGACGAGCTGTTTACCGAATATGAAAAAATCTTTTCGGGTCCGGCCCATTTGACCGGGCGGATGAAAGGGTTTTGGAATTACCTGGGGCCCTCCTTTAAAGAGAGCCAGAAACCCCTGAAAAAAATTTTAAAAGCCACCTGTCTTGCGGCCTATGGCGACCGGGTAGAGGCCTTTTTTGATCGGCCTCTTGAATTTTTACCCCAGCCGCCAAGCCCTAAGAAGGGATAATCTGTAGGTTAATCGTCCCTAAATTTGTCTGGCAGCCTGATATCCGGCATGGACCGCATCAAATGCCGTGGCCACCTTTTTAGCATCCCCGATCACCTGGAAGACCACGCCCATGTCTTTTACAATCCCTTCAAGGGGATTGTAAGAGGTTGATCCCGCCGCCACTACCACGGTATCTGCTTCAATCTGTTTTACAACCTCGGATGTGGCGTCTCCTCCTGGGGTCTCCACAAATTCAATCCCGGTATCCGTGATTTTGGTCACCCTAGCTGCGGTACGGGTGGTCACCCCGAATCGGCCCAGGCCCTGCATCATTCCCCATTTGGTTGATTTACCGATATCCTTTCCGATCCGGTCCATCATTTCGATTACACAGATCTCTTTGGTCCCCTTTGTGGCCATCTCAAAAAGAACTTCCGGTGTCTCGGCTTTGTTCACAAACAAAAACTTCAAGGTATCTGCTGACAGGGTGCCTTTTTCCGCCAGGAAAAGAGCGGTTTCCACCCCCACAGCCCCCCCACCGATGACAACCACCCGACGACCGGTTTCCTTTCTGTTTTCCAAAACCTCCCAGGCATCTGCCACAATGGATAAATCCAGCCCGGGGATGGGAGGTAAGAGAGGTTTGGCACCGGTGGCAAGGAGAACACAATCTGGTTTGGCCGCCGCTATCACAGCTTTGTCCACCACGGTATTGAGGACCACGGGAATCCCCAGCACTTTTATCTGATTTTCAAGGTCCTGGGCAAACTGGGCAAACTCCTGTCTGCCCGGAGGGGCCGCTGCCAGGTGTAGCTGACCGCCCAATCGATTCGTACTTTCATAAAGGGTAACCGAATGTCCCCGCCTGAATGCGGTCAGGGCAGCCGTCATGCCGGCCGGCCCGGCGCCAACCACCAGCACTTTTTTGGGAACCGCTACGGTTGCGATTTCTTCTTCCTGTTCATACCCGGCCAGGGGGTTACACAAACACTCCACGTGTTTGAGTTTAAACAAATTATCAAAGCACCCCTGGGCACAGGCGATACAATGAAGAATCTCCTGCTCTTTTCCCAACCTTGCTTTTTGGGGCAGCATGGGGTCTGCAATGAGAGAGCGGCCCATGGCCACCATGTCACAATACCCATCTTGGATCACTTCCCGGGCGGATTGGGGATCATTGATCCTATGGCTGGCGATCACCGGGATATCCACATTTTCCTTAATGGCCCGGGCAAGATAGGCAAAGGCGCCCCTTGGCACCTGGGCCACAATCTGGGGCACCCGGGCCTCATGCCATCCCACATTGATGCACAGGGCATCGGCATCGCCTTTGGCCAAGGCCCTGGCGAACTCAATCAACTCTTCTCTCGGATTACCCCCGGGCATGAAATCGTTGCCGTTCATGCGGACAATCAGAGGAAAAGAAGGCCCTATGGCTTTGCGCATGGCACTCACCACCTCAAGCCCAAACCGCATGCGGTTTTCCAAGCTGCCCCCATATTCATCGGTTCGCTGGTTGGTCAGCGGTGACAAAAATTCAGAGATCAGATAACCGGTTCCACTTAACACTTCCACGGCGTCAAACCCGGCCTGCTTCACCCGGCTGGCGGCTGCGGCAAAGGAGGCGATGATCTCTTTGATCTCGTCAATCGTAAGGGCCCTGGGTGTTTCCTTTGTCATGCGGGAGGCCACGGCAGATGGCGCCACGGGCTGCTTGCCGTCGAGGAAAAATGAGAAATTATACCGACCGGAATGGTTGAGTTGAACCGCTCCAAGTGACCCGTTTTTCTTTATGGCCTCGGCCAGACGGGTGAGCCCCGGTATAAACCTGTCGTCATGGGCGCCGATATTCTGGGTATTGCCGGACAGGTCATCAATGGTGGCGTATCCCACACAGATCATTCCCGGGCCTCCCTTTGCCCGCTGGGCATAGAAATTCACAATCTGATCGGTCACCTCAAATTCCTGGGCCATACCAAGGTGCATGGCTGGCATATAGATTCTGTTGGCAATTTCCAGGGTGTTAATGGTAATGGGGGTA
Source organism: uncultured Desulfobacteraceae bacterium (assembly GCA_964021475.1). GTDB lineage: Bacteria > Desulfobacterota > Desulfobacteria > Desulfobacterales > Desulfobacteraceae > NBML01. The sequence continues at coordinate 13,678 of CAXHYW010000026.1, forward strand.
AAAAGGGGATCTGTCATGCTGCCTCCTAAATTTTGTTGAGTCCTTTAAATTCCAATAAACTAGTTGTCAGGGTCCGGTCGATGACATAGGGGCGAAGCCCCCTGGCAAGCCGGGTCAGTTCCAGGGTCAACCCTGCATTTTCCTTAAAGCCTAAATCCTTTGTATATTTTTCCCGCAGCTGGATCTCGCTGTCCACAATCTGCCGGGCAAATTCAGGGTAAAACCCAAGATCATCAGGCAGAACCCCCAGGTCCAGACATTCCTTGAGCAGCCGCGCCACCGCCAGGTCCTGGTCATCAAACCCGTCCTGGCCGAGGGGAACCAAAAGCTGTAAGCCGCACAATGCCGATACCTGGGATCCTGTCAGCCCAGTGGCCTTACAGAATAGTTTTTTGTCCAATATTTTCCCGGCCGCCCCAAAAAGCATGGACTGAAGCTCCAATAGAGGGGCAATATCCTGCCCCTTGTCCATTTCACGAATGAGTCCCTTGATCGCTGCAAGGGGAAGCCTGTGACTTGCCTGAACTTTTTTAATAAAGACAATTCTTTCAATACAGACCGGATCATAGTAGGCCATGTTGGGGCTGGTTTTGACAGGCTTTGGCAGCAACCCTTTTTTCACATACAAAAGGATGGTGGACTTGGCAACACCCGTGGCATCTGCCAGCTGTTTCATTTTCAGCAGGGGCGGATTCTTAATTGCATCAGGGGTTTTAGACTCCTTCATGGGGTTCTTGTCCAGAATAATTAAATTAATAAAGTACAAACTACGACTTTGCACTTTACATATAGAATAAGGGGATTCTGCCTGTCAAGTAATAACCTTAAAAATTAAGAGAGGGGGGGGGGGGGATTTTTTAAATTAAATTGATGGTTCTATGGGAAAGGGGGCCCTAGCCTGGGCCAGGATTCAACATGATTACTACTATAAAGTTCCTGAAACCCCTGAAGAAAAGCAGAGTCCTTCCTCCGTTTTCCGGGGGCACCCTGATTTTGATCGTTT
>CAXHYW010000027.1:0-14588 GCA_964021475.1 uncultured Desulfobacteraceae bacterium
GGAAGGCCATGCAGCAAAACAGGCTGCCAGGCTTGCCAATAAAGAAGATATTCAAATCTTAAAGGGGTTTTTGTCAGAGATTGAGGCCATCATCGAGGCCGGTCCTACAGGGTGGGAATCTTTCCATCGCCTGGATGCCTGTTTCCACCAGGAGCTTGCCAGGATTAGTCAAAATCCGCTTCTCCAGGCAAATCTGGTCACCATTCATGAAAATATTCATATCTATTTCCACCAATATTTGCCCTTCAGCCGGGAATTGCTGGACGAAGACTATCAGGATCTGTGCCGGATCATGGCTGCGGTGGAAAAACAGGATGGGGGGGAGGCAAAAATTATTGCAAAGCACCATGTGGCTCGGTTTACCAAGCTCATGATAGAACAGCAATCTATCTTAGGTGATTCCGGGAACCAGAAGGCCTGATATGGTGGATATTCTCCCTCATATTTTTAAAATCCAGCGGTATTGTCTCCATGATGGGCCGGGTATCCGGACCACCCTGTTTTTCCAGGGATGTCCTTTGTCCTGCGCCTGGTGCCACAATCCGGAAAGCCAACCCATGGGACCCCGTGTGGAAACCATGGAAGCTAAGGTCGCCCAGGCGGGTCTGGGTGGGGAAAACTGCCCTGGGGAACTTGTGGAAACCCTGGTCCGGGAAATTGAAAAAGATGTGATCTTTTACGACGAATCCGGTGGTGGGGTCACCTTTTCCGGGGGGGAACCCTTGTCTAATCCGGCCTTGCTTCTTGCCCTAATTGCGGCCTGCAAGGATCTGGGGATTCACACCTGCCTGGATACCTCTGGATTTGCGCCGTTCAATATCCTGAAAGCTGTCGCAACAACCGTCGATCTTGTTTTGTTCGATATCAAGATTATGGCGGACAAAGATCATCTGGCCCATACGGGAAAACCCGTGGGGCTGGTTCTGGACAATCTTAAAAAGTTGTCTTCTCTCCAGGTAAATAAGAAACAGGTAAACCTGAAGCTGAGGTTCCCCTTGATTCCCACCATGACAGATACCGTGGAAAATATGGATCAAATAATGACTTTTTTAACCCAGGAGACAAGGTTCCGGCAGATCCATATTCTGCCCTTTCATACCACGGGTTTGGCTAAGTACGAGCGGTTGAAACGAAATTATGAACTTAAACAGATAAACCCCCCTACGGACGAACAGGTGGAAAAGGTTAGGTTAAAGTTCGAGGCGGGCGGGTTTAAGACGATGATCGGGGGATAAAATGAATCAACGAATCGAGCAGCTACGAACCCTAAGTCTTAACAAACCGGTGACCCTTTCCCATGAACGGGCCTGTCTTGTGACTAGGTTTTATAAAACCCGCGTAAACCCGGCCCTTTCGGACCCGGTTCAGCGGGCCCTGTGTCTGAAATATATCCTTACCCGCAAGAAAATTTTCATCGATGAAAATGAACTGATCGTCGGCGAAAGGGGGCCGGAACCCAAGGCGGTTCCCACCTATCCTGAAGTCTGCCTCCATTCCCTTGGGGATCTTGAAATTTTAGATTCAAGGCCCCGTGTGGCCTACAAGGTTTCAAAAGAAACAAAACAAATCTATGAACAGAGTATTATCCCTTTCTGGAATGGGAAGACCATCCGGGAAAAGATCTTTGCCGCCATGGACACCCCCTGGACAACTGCCTTTGAGGCAGGGGTTTTTACAGAATTTCAGGAACAACGCTCCCCGGGACACACAGCGGGTGGCGATTTGATTTATGGCAATGGGTTTTGTGATCTGAAAGTCCGGATTCAGTTTGCCCTGGGGGCATTGGATTTTTTGACCGATACCACAGCCCTTGACCAGCAAGAGGTGCTTACCTCTCTTGATATCGCAGCAGATGCCTTGATAGCTTTTGCCCACCGTCATGCCACTCTTTTGGAGGAATTGTCCCAAAAAGAGGCCGACCCCAAAAGACGCCAGGAGCTGGTAGACTTGTCAAAGATCTGCCGGAAGGTGCCGGAACACGCGCCTGAAACCTTCCATGAGGCGCTCCAATATTATTGGTTTGTCCATGTGGGGGTGATCACGGAACTGAACCCCTGGGATGCCTACAATCCCGGGCGCCTGGACCAGAACCTCTATCCCTTTTATAAAAAGGATATCGATTCGGGCCGTCTCACCCGGGGGGCGGCCATGGAACTGCTCTGTTGTTTCTGGATAAAATTTCACAATCATCCAGCGCCGCCCAAAGTTGGCGTGACGGCCAGGGAGAGCAATACCTATGTGGACTTTTGTCTAATCAACCTGGGGGGGGTAACACCGGACAACAAGGACGGGGTCAATGAATTGACCTACCTGATCCTGGAAGTCATCGAGAAGATGCGGCTGCTCCAGCCAAGTTCCATGGTCCAGGTGTCCCGGAAAAACCCGGATCGGTTTGTAAAACAGGCTCTTACGATCATTGCCACAGGATTTGGCCAGCCTTCGGTCTTTAACACCGATGCGATTATTCAGGAAATGGTACTCCAGGGCAAGTCAATGGAAGATGCCAGAAAATCAGGCGCTTCCGGATGTGTGGAAGCCGGTGCCTTTGGCTCGGAAGCCTATATCCTCACCGGGTATTTTAACCTGCCCAAGATCCTGGAAATTACCCTTCACAATGGCTGGGACGAAAGAACCCAAAAGCAGATCGGACTTCATACCGGGGACCCTTTAACTTTTGATACCTATGGCAAGCTTTTTGATGCCTACACAAAACAACTGACCCATTTTGCCAATATTAAAATTCGGGGGTCCAATGTGATTGAGCAGATCAATGGCAAGTACATGCCAGTGCCCCTGTTGTCTCTTGTGACCGAGGATTGTATCCGAAACGGCCGGGATTATAATCATGGCGGCGCCAGGTATAACACCTCTTATATCCAGGGGGTGGGCATGGGCACCATCACCGATTGTCTGTCTGCCATTAAATATACGGTTTATGATAAACGCAGCCTGTCCATGGAAACCCTTTTGTCTGCCCTGGCAAATGATTTTATGCCAGATGATTCCATGACAGATGACTCCAGGGAAAATGACTCCATGGAAAATGATCCTCGTCACAAACTGCTTGGGGCACCCAAGTACGGCAATGATGATGATTATGCCGATGGAGTGCTTAAGACGGTTTTTGACGCTTACCATAATGCTGTGACCGGCAAACCCAATACCAGGGGAGGGGTGTACCGGATCAATCTGTTGCCCACCACCTGTCACGTTTATTTCGGGGAGATCACCGGGGCCCTGCCCGATGGAAGAAAGTCGGGGATTCCTTTTTCCGAAGGCATTTCTCCGGTCCAGGGAGCGGATCATTGCGGACCGACGGCTGTGTTGAAATCTGCGGCTAAAATTGACCATTTAAAGACCGGCGGTACCCTGCTCAACCAAAAGTTTCTGCCCGGTTTTTTGGAAAGTGAAAAGGGCATCATCTCTCTTTTGCAGTTGATTCGCTCCTATTTCAAAATGGACGGTCACCATATCCAATTTAATGTGGTGGATGAAGTGACCTTGCGCAAGGCCCAGCAGAACCCGGAAAATTACCGGGATCTCATCGTCAGGGTGGCGGGTTATTCTGATTATTTTGTGGATCTGACCCCGGCCCTCCAGGAAGAAATCATCCTCCGGACCGCCCATGACGGCTAGCCAACCTTCTGTGTCTTCGTACAACCTTGCCCGCCATGGCTGCCGTCTGGTTTTTGCTCAATACCTGTTCCCAACCTAAGGAGACTGCCCATGATTGGCCAGAATAAAAAAACTTGACAAGGGCAAATGATCCCGCTAATCATATAGTAGATTATGGAATATTTTATTCCACTATATGGAATAAAATAGGGGTTGCACTTTAAGTCTATGGCGGGATTAAGCAAGCAAGTGGGAAACACAATAAATAATAATGAAGGCGGACAATCATCCGCCAAAATCAAACCACGCCAGAAAGGTGCCCAAAGCATACGGCGCACCATCGCCATTTTAAGATCTGTTTCCAAATTTAACGAAGCCGGGGCCCGATTGTCTGTCATTGCAAAGGATGTAGATTTACCGGCCCCAACGGTTCACCGTATTTTAGCGGTCTTGCTGGAAGAAGAATTTTTAACCGTTGATGCCCTGGGCAAAGTTTACCATCTGGGGGCTGAATTGTATTCTCTGGGGACGGTTACCCAGCATTTCTCCATTCGGGATCGCTTCCATACCGCATTGGAACGCATCAGCGAACAGACCGATGATGCATCCTATCTACTCACCCGTTCCGGTTATGACGGCGTATGCATCGACCGGATTGTGGGGAAATTCCGGGTACAGGTATTAGGATTTGAAATTGGTGAACGACGGGTGCTGGGCGTTGGAGCAGCAGGACAGGCCTTGCTGTCTTTCCTGCCGGAGCAGCAGCGGGAAGAGATAATTGCCGCAAACGCACCCCGATATCTGAAATACTATGGCATTAAATCCGATGAGGTCAGGTCCTGTATCAAACAGACCCGACAAAGAAAATATGCCCTCAGTGTTCACAGGGTCACCCCGGATTCCATCGGTGTGGGGGCTCCTATTTTCAATGCAAAGGGTGAGGTTATAGCGGCCATCAGCATGGCAGGGATTACTAGCCGGATGACAAAGGAAAGATGCCAGGAAATAGCCCAATTAATCAAATCTGAAATTGCAGCGGTGGATCCGCCGCCCAACTAAACCGCATACCACTGGAAAAATATCATCCCATGACAAAAAACACCACTGAATTAAGCCAATGGGTAAGAGATCTTCGGAGAGATTTTCATCAACACCCGGAAGTTTCCCGCCAGGAAATCCGAACCACACGGAAAATTTGTGAGGTCTTAGAATCGCTCAATGCCAAGATCATAACATTTGATGATTATCCCGGGGCAATCGGTATCTTCCAGGGTGAAGAACTGGACCCGGGAAAAAGCCCCAAAACCATCGCAATAAGAGCCGATATTGATGCTCTGCCCCTCCAGGAAATGGGGGATACCCCCTATAAATCAATCCATGCCGGTGTCATGCATGCCTGCGGCCATGATGCAAATACGGCCATCGCCCTGGGGGTGGCCAAACATATTGTTGCGTCGGGTCTGCTCAAGAAAATCCATGGGTCTGTCAAATTCATTTTCCAGCCGGCAGAAGAAAGGCTGGGCGGAGCCAAAGCCATGATCAAGAGAGGGGTCCTTGAAAATCCCCGGGTGGATCAGCTCATTGCAGGGCACATGGATCCCAATTTTCCCGTGGGAAGTGTGGGGGTGTTTACCGAAATAGGCCATGCCGCCTCTGATCCCTTTGAATTGGTGATCACCGGAAAGGGATCCCACGGGGCCCGCCCCCACAAAGGACACAACCCCATTACAGCCGGGGGCATGTTTGCCAACAGTCTGGAAACGCTTATCCCGAGAAATATCAGCCCGGCCCAATCAGCTGTTGTCAGTATCGGTTCCTTCCATGCAGGCAATGCCGGAAATGTGATTCCAGAACAGGCCATTTTACAAGGGACTGTCCGCACCCATGACGAAGGTGTGAGAACCACCCTTTTCACGGCCATGGAACAACTGGTCCGGGGAATTGAAACCATGTTTAACGTCACCTGTGACCTGAGATTTAAACCCGGCGCCCCTTTAGGCCGCAACGACAAAGAGGTCTGCAAGTCACTTTACAACGCTTCTGCCCAGGTATTGGGAAAAGAAAAAATCACGGTTCTCCCTTTTATCATGGGAAGCGATGATTTTTATTTTTTTGCCCAGCGCTGTCCTGCAGCCATGATGCGGTTTGGATGTGCCGGCCAGACAGACGACAGCGCCCATCCCCTGCATTCTCCCTATTTTGATATCCATGAGGATGTTTTAAAAATTGGAACGGATATACTATTTCAGGCGGTGAAAAATTTTTTCACTGCCTGAAAAAAAACAATAGGAGTGCCCCTTGTAAACCGGCTCAGCTCCAGTGACAAGGGATATTTTAAACAAACCATTTAGGAGTTCATGTAAAATGAAAAAAAATTACCTTGGTTTTTTGTCCGTCCCATTGTTCATGCTCATCTGCCTGTCCTGTTTTTTGCCCCAGGCCTTTGCCGACAAAAAAAATGACACCCTGAACATCGCCTTTAGCAAAGAACTGGAAACCCTGGACCGGTATTTCAATACGGCCCGGGAAGGCATTGTCATTTCCCGGCATGCCTATGACAACCTGTTGTATCGGGATCCTGTCACCTATGAATACAAGGGATTGCTGGCCAAGTCCTTTAAATGGAACTCTGATACAGAAATGGAAATTGTTCTCAGACAAGGGGTAAAATTTCACAACGGTCAGGAATTAACAGCCGATGATGTAGCCTATACCCTTAATTTTGCAGCAAACCCGGACAACAAAGTCAAAACTCAGCGGTATTCCGACTGGATCGACCATGTGGAAAAAACAGGGACCTACAGTGTGAAAATCATGCTGAAAAAACCTTTTCCCGCTGCCTTTGAATTTTTATCCGGTGCCAACCCCATTTATCCCAAAGCCTATTATTCAAAAGTGGGCGTTAACGGATTTGGTGTGGCCCCCATCGGTACCGGCCCCTACAAAATTACCGAAGTGATCCCGGGCAAGAAAGTGGTCATGGAAAAAAACGACAACTATTTTAAGGACAGCCCCAAAGGCCAGCCCACCATTGGCAAAATTGTCTGGAGAACCCTTCCAGAAATCAATACCCAGATGGCCGAACTCATGACAGGATCCCTGGACTGGATCTATCTGGTTCCACCGGACCAGGCAGAAAAACTGGCCAAAATGTCAAACCTCACTGTTACACCGGCAGAAACCATGCGAATCGGATACCTGCAGTTTGATGCCACCAACCGTTCCGGCAAGGAGCACGGCATGGACAATCCCTATGCCAAGCTTGGCGTCAGACAAGCCATTAACCATGCCATCAACAGAGACTCCATAGCCAAAAACCTCATCGGCGGCCAGTCCCGTTCTGTATACTCCGCCTGTTTCCCCTCCCAGTTCGGATGTGAACAGGATGTTGCCCAATATGAATACAACCCTGTAAAAGCCAAAAAATTATTGGCAGACGCCGGTTACCCCAACGGGTTTGAAACCACCCTCTACGGATATCGGAATCGCTCCTTTGCAGAAGCCATGATCGGTGATCTAGCCGCTGTGGGCATCAAAGCAAAACTGATGATCATGAAATATTCCGCCCTCAGGGAAAAAGCCCGGGCCGGTAAAGCCCAGATGCAGTTTCTCACCTGGGGTTCCTATTCCATCAATGATGTCTCTGCCATTACCAGTCATTTCTTCGAGTTTGAAGCAGATGATCTGGCCATGGATCCCATGGTGAAAGACTGGCTGGTTGAAGCCGACAGCTCCATTGATACGCCCAAACGAAAAGAACTTTACTCCAAGGCGTTAAAACGGATAGCAGACCAGGCATATTGGGCTCCCATGTTCACCTATGTCTCGAACAACTGCTATTCAAAGGACCTGAATTTTACCCCCTATCCAGATGCTGTGCCGAGATTTTTCCAGGCCACATGGAAATAATGGAATAAACCTATGCTGATATATACCTTAAAACGCCTGGGACTGGCATTTGTCGTCCTGATAGCCGTATCGTTGATCAGTTTTATGCTGCTGCGGGTCTCGGGCGACCCGGCCATTTCCCTGGCAGGTGAAGGTGCCAGCAATGAAGAGATTGAATTTGTCAGGGCGAATTACGGATTTGACCGGCCCCTGATCATTCAATATTTTGAATGGGCAGGCAGGGCGATTCGCGGAGACTTCGGGAACTCGCCCTACCTGAACCAACCGGTGGCACTGATGCTTAAGGAGCGCATGGGGGTTACCATGATCCTAGGCATCAGCGCCCTGTCTTTTGCCATGCTCCTGTCCATCCCCCTGGGGATGCTGGCGGCCATCCGGCCCAACACCTGGATCGACCGGGTGGCCCTGTCGATTTCCGTCATGGGACAGGCCATGCCCTCTTTCTGGTTCGGCCTGATTCTGATCATCTTTTTCGGGGTAAAACTAAGATGGCTGCCCATATCCGGCAGCGATACCTGGCAGCATTTTGTCATGCCCACCATTGCATTGGGGTATTATGCCACGCCTGCCATCATGCGCCTGGTGCGATCGGGCATGATGGAGGTATTGGCCAGCGATCACATCAGAACCGCCAGGGCAAAGGGGTTAAGATGGCCGAAGATCCTGTTTAAACATACCCTTAGAAATGCCATTATTCCGGTGGTAGCTGTTGCCGCTGTCCAACTTGGCTTTATGCTGGGCGGATCCATTGTAATCGAATCCATATTTGCCCTCAACGGTCTGGGCAATCTGGCATGGGTTTCCATCTCACGGTCAGATCTGCCCGTGGTCCAGGCCATTGTTTTGTTTCTTTCCACCATTTATATTTTTCTGACCTTTATGGGGGATCTTCTCAATGCGTTCCTGGATCCCAGAATCAGGAGTAATTGATAGATGACACCCACACAACAACAAGAATTTGAAGCCGGTCTGGGCCTGGATGTGGTCTTTCCCACGCCGGGCCAAATCATGCGCCAGCGCATGACCACCCACAAAGGATTTATCATTGGCGGTATCATGGTATTGGCGGTGTTTCTGGTCGCGGTTTTTGCGCCCTATATTTCAGGGCACGACCCCTACCACCAGGACCTTTCCAACCGGATGATCCCACCTGTCTGGAGCGCGCAGGGGAATTGGGATCACCCCCTGGGTACGGACAACATGGGCAGAGATTACCTTTCGCGTCTGGTCTACGGATCCAGAGTCTCCCTGTTAATCGGCTTTTCCTGTACCGCTATTGCTGCGGTCATAGGTATCTCATTGGGACTGATTGCCGGATATTTCGGGGGAATGGCCGATTATATTGTCAGTTTTATCATCACCATACGCCTGGCTCTGCCCGCTGTATTGGTAGCTGTTGCGGTGGTGGCGATCATCGGCGGGTCCATGCAGGTGGTGATTCTGGTACTGGGCTGCCTGATCTGGGATCGGTTTGCCGTTATTTTACGGGCCACCACCCAGCAGATACGATCCATGGATTATGTCCAGGCGGCCAAGGCGGCCGGCTGTTCGGTCGTCTGGATCATGACCCGGGAAATCATGCCCAATTTATTAAATTCCATTGTCATTGTCTCAACCCTTGAAATCGGACGGGCCATTCTTCTGGAAGCCGCACTTTCTTTTTTAGGGATGGGGGTTCAGCCCCCCACCCCTTCCTGGGGACTGATGATCGCAGAAGGAAAGGATGCAATGCTCTTTGACCCCTATCTTGTCACCATACCCGGTGTGGCGCTTTTCTTCCTGGTACTGGGGATGAACCTGTTTGGCGATGGGCTTCGGGATGTTACCTCCCCGGAGGGCCGATCATGAAACCGTTGCTGGAAGTAAAAAATTTAAATGTGGATCTTCACCTTCCCGCAGGCACTCTCCATGCCGTCAGGGATGTCAGTTTCAGCGTACAAAAGGGGAAAACCCTGAGTCTGGTGGGCGAATCCGGGTGCGGCAAATCCATGACCGCCCTGGCCATCATGAACCTGCTGCCGCCCTCGGCCAACTATCGGGCTGATATTCTGGAATTTGAAGGCCAGGATCTGCTCCGGCTGAGTGAAAGCAGGATGTCCCGGTTCAGGGGCGCTAAAATGGCCATGATTTTCCAGGAACCTATGACCTCGCTGGATCCCTGCTACACCATTGGCAACCAGCTCACCGAAACCCTGATTGAACACCAGAAGGTATCGGGCAAAGAGGCCAGGGACCGGGCGGTTTTCCTCCTTGAAAAAGTGGGGATAACAGCGGCTTCCTCCCGGTTGAAACAATATCCCCACCAATTGTCCGGCGGCCTCAGACAACGGATCATGATTGCCATGGGCCTCATGTGCGGCCCCTCTTTAATCATTGCAGATGAACCCACCACTGCCCTGGATGTGACCATCCAGGCACAGATCCTGGGACTTTTGGCCGCCATCCAGAAAGAGTTCAACATGGGCATGATCCTGATCACCCACGATCTGGGGGTGGTGGCAAGAATTGCAGATGATGTGGCGGTCATGTACTGTGGACAAGTGGTGGAAACAGGCACCGTCAAAGAAATTTTCGATCACCCCATCCATCCCTATACCCGGGGGCTTATGGACTGCATACCGGTTCCGGGCAAAACAGAACCCGGGGCCAGGCTCGGGTCCATACCCGGCATCGTCCCCACCCCCATCGGGGACCTGTGGGGATGTGCCTTTCGCAACCGGTGCTCTCTTTTTGCACCGGAATGTGCCGACAGGGGGTTGGATCTGACCCATATTTCTTCCACCCGTTCCTTTCGATGCACCCGGCCTCCGGTTGATTTAACCGTCACAACACCCGCTGGTGAACCCGCTGAGCCCAACAGCACAGGCCAATCCAGGCCAACCCACACCCCGGAGACCCCGGCAGCAAACACGGGAGAGAAGATCTGATGGCAGACCTTGCGTTAAAAACAGAAAATATCACCAAAACCTACCAGATCAATGCCGGGATGTTCCGTGGCAAAAAAGACCTCAAAGCAGTCAACGGGGTCAACCTGTCCATTCCCAAAGGGTCCATCCTAGGGCTTGTGGGGGAATCGGGCTGCGGTAAAACCACCATTGCCAAAATGATCCTGGGCCTTGAAAAAAAAACCGGCGGACAGCTGTATATCGGCGGTAAAAACATCGATGCCATGGGCCACAAACAAATTGCTAAAATTATCCAGCCGGTGTTTCAGGATCCCTATTCATCACTGAACCCTCGAAAATCCATCTCCACGATCATCTCCCTGCCCCTGAGAGCCCAGGGCCTTTCCAAAGGCAGGGCTGATCTGGATAAAAAAGTGGATGAGATCATGGAACTTGTGGGACTGCCCCCCCGGCTCAAGTACAATTACCCCAGCCAATTGTCCGGGGGCCAGCGCCAGCGGGTGGCCGTGGCCCGGGCGCTTATCATGCGACCTGAAATTGTGCTCTGCGATGAACCCACCTCGGCTCTGGATGTGTCGGTCCAGGCCCAGATCCTCAACATGCTCATGGATTTAAGGGAACAATTAAATCTCACCTATCTGTTTATCAGCCATGATCTGGCAGTGGTGGAACACATTGCCACCCATGTGGCTGTCATGTATCTGGGCAGGATTGTTGAAAAAGGGAAGGCCCGGGAGTTATTTGACAATCCCAGCCATCCCTATACACAGGCCCTTCTGGCATCGGTGCTGACACCGGACCCCGACCTGGGGCTGCCTGAACTTCACCTGGGCATCGAATATCCCAACCCCATTGATCCGCCTTCGGGATGTGCCTTCCATCCCAGGTGTGTCAAAAAACAGGCCAAATGTGCCATGACGGCACCGGAACCGATTATCAAATCAGGCAAACTGGTGGAGTGCCATTATCCGGATAATTTCTAAACCCGGCAACCAAAAATATACAGACAAGGAGTCATTCAGATGAATATGAACCGCGAAACGGCTATCAAAAGCGCCGAAGAATTTTTTGATACCAATGCCTTTTTTACGATGCTTGCCCGTTGGGTGGCCCTTGATACCGGAAGCCGAGAAAATGACCGGAAGCCCCAGATGATGGCCTATCTTGAACAAATAATGATCCCTTATCTTAAGACCATGGACTTTGGCTGCCGCATTGTTGAGAACCCGACAGAACCCTGTGCCCCCTTTTTGATTGCCAGAAGAATCGAAAATGAACAGCTCCCCACTGTTCTGATCTACGGCCATGGCGATACTGTTCCCGCCATGGCAGAGGACTGGGCCCCGGGGCTCTCCCCCCTGGTCCTGACAAAGGACAAAACAGCCGGCATCTGGTATGGCAGGGGAGCGGCCGATAATAAAGGACAGCATGCGGTTAATCTGGCAGCTCTTGACTGCGTAATAAAGACCAGGGGATCATTGGGCTTCAATGTGATCGTATTAATTGAATCCGGTGAGGAAGCAGGATCTCCCGGGCTGCACCTTGTTTGTGAACAGGAAAAAGAGGCCTTGCAGGCAGATGTTCTCATTGCATCGGACGGTCCCCGCATGGATCCGGATACTCCCACCATTTTCGGGGGGTCCAGGGCGGTGTTTAACTTTGACCTGAGCCTCCAGTTAAGGGAAGGCGGTCACCATTCAGGCAACTGGGGCGGACTGCTGGCCAACCCAGGCATCATCCTCGCCCATGCCATTGCCAGCATGGTGGATGCAAAAGGGAAAATCCTGGTGGACAAACTGCGGCCCGCACCCGCACCCCCGGCCATAAAAGAAGCCATTGATCAACTGGAAATAACGGGAAAAGGAGGGCCTGCCATAGACCCTTCCTGGGGAGAACCCGGATTGAGCCTGGCAGAAAAAGTCTATGGCTGGAACACCCTGGATGTCCTTGCCTTTGAATGCGGAAATCCTGATCAGCCAGTCAATGCCATCCCCCCCAGGGCATGGGCCAGATGTCATATCCGGTTTGTTGCGGATACGGACCCTGCTACCTTTGTTCCGGCCATCCGACGCCATTTGGATGCCGGAGGATTTTCCATGGTCGACATTGAGGAAATGCCCAATAATTATGGCCTTGCCACCCGCATGGACCCGGACAACCCCTGGGTTCAATTTACCAGAGGGTCCTTTGAAACCACCCTGAAAAACAAAACCGTTGCCTTTCTCCCCAATCTCGGAGGGACACTTCCCAATGACGCCTTCAGCCATGTGATTGGCATGCCCACCATCTGGGTTCCCCATTCCTACGGCGGCTGTAACCAGCACGCCCCCAATGAACATGTGTCAGAAAAAATCATGCGGGAAGGATTGCAGCTGATGACAGGGTTGTTCTGGGACCTTTCGGAACAAGGGCAAACCATTTTTAACCAAAACTTAATTTAAGAACCCCCATTAAGGATGTAGCAGGTTATTGTGATTGAGCGAATAAAAAAACAATGGTTCCTCACGGGGATTGTTCTGATCTTTCTTCTGGTCGTTCTGGATAAAACAGCCACCCTCGCCCAGGCCGGTATCTTTCTAAAAAATCATAACGGATCATCGTTCATGATCTTTTTCATTTTTTTGTTTTCCGGCTTTATCATCGAAGCTGACCAGATCAAGGCGGGGATAAAGGATGTGAAAGCCACAATTACTGCCCTTGCCGTAATTGTCTTTGCAGCGCCGGTTGCGGCATATCTGCTCAGCTTTTTCTCTTTGGAAACCGGTGTGATTCTCGGGCTATTTATTGTGGCAGCCATGCCCACAACCCTTTCCAGCGGTGTGGTCATGACCGGACAAGCTGGCGGAAACATGGCCCACGCCCTGTTTGTGACCATTTTATCCAATTGTGTGTCCATTGTTTCCATTCCGGTGATTCTGCCCCTTCTTCTTTTGTCCCTCAAGCTGGAAACAGACCTGTTCATTGACCAGCGAGCCATCTTTATCAAGCTGATCCTTCTGGTGCTGTTTCCCCTGGCAGCCGGGCTTTTCCTTAAAAAAACCGTGCTGCCCATCACCCTGGCCCGGAAAAAACAATTGGGAATTATTAACCAGCTCATTGTGCTCTGTGTGGTGTATATGTCCCTGTCAGGAGCCAGACAAGTTCTCATTGCCAAAAGCGCCACTTTTTGGGAGATCCTTCCCCTGGTAGTGGGATTCCACCTGATTCTTCTGAGCATTTCCTACGGATTGTCCCGTGTCCTTGATATCGGCAGGGGAAGGCGGGAAGCAGTTCTTTTCATGGGATCCCAGAAAACACTGCCCCTGGCCGTCATGATTCAGATCACCTGTTTTCCGGAATATGGTACAGCGTTGCTGGTCTGTGTGCTGCACCACATTCTCCATCTGATGATCGATGGCTACCTTGCCACCCGAATCGGAGAGAAAAACTGACTCAAGCGGCATAAAATCTGGTGGCCCGATAATTGTCTTAAGCATCCTCTGATCCGCTATACAATAAGCCTCCAGCAAAAGGTAAAATTGAATGAACTAAACCCCTGCGCGGCGGCTCCCGCCCCAACGTTACAGTCATCTTCAACATATTTAACCCAATCAAAATCATCCTTTAAATTTTGTATGGCATCATAGATTTTGATATCTCCTCTATGTTTTTCTAATTCATAAAAGAGGAGAATCAGTATGACACCGTTAAGACAAAATATATCCAACAAAGTCGATCATGAATAGCTCACTATGAGTTCTTAAAGGCCATTTGTTTTCTGGACTGATGATATTGTCCAAACCAAATGCATTTTCTTTCAACCCCAGTATGTTGTGTCGGGCTTTGATTCAAAAAAACTGAACTTTTTTAATAATAGTTTGGGATTTTAAACTCAGATTTGAAGAAAAGGACTTCTGGGAATAGTCCGGGGTATTTTTGGGCTTCGGAAAGGCCTTGATTATACCAGAATTCCGCTCTGGACTCGCTTAACTTTTACATACCAAAAAAATCAATGAAGAATAAATACCTGAAATAAAACTTGTCAGAAAATAAAGTTTACGTTTAAGCTGAGTCGCCGGGGGGGACTAAAAACGACACGTTCAGTATGATAAATTTTATTAAAATCCATAGATCGGAAGAGCGTCGTGTAGGGAAAGAGTGTGCCACTATGTGTAGATC
>CAXHYW010000028.1:0-14516 GCA_964021475.1 uncultured Desulfobacteraceae bacterium
CCCAGGGTTCCGGAAATGACCCTGAAAAGAGAAAGTCGCCCGGCATAGGGGTCTATGATGGTGGCAAAAACAAACCCGCAGAACTCTGCATCGGGGTCAGGAGAAATCATCACAGCATCACCATTGGCATCTGTTGCAGTCCAATCCCCCCGATCCAGGGGAGAGGGCATGAAATCATTGATAAAATTAAAGACGGTATCAATGCCGATCATTTTGGTGGCAGAGGTACAAATGGCCGGATAGAACTGGGCATCCAAAACCCCTTGGCGGAATGTGATCTTAATTTCATCTTCGGTAATTTCATCACCTTCCAGATATTTTTCAAGAAGATCATCATTGAGTTCAGCAATATTTTCAATGAATTCTTCCTTTGCCAATGCCATTTCATCAGCCATGTCAGCTGGAATATCAATTCTTTTGGCTTTGCCATCGTCATCATATTCATAGGCCTGTCCGGAAATGATATTGACGATTCCTTTAAAATCATCTTCCTGACCAATGGGATAACAGATGGGAATTATTTTCTTTTTAAGGGCTGAATTGCAATCTGTAATACAGGGATCAAAATCAGATCTTTCCCGGTCCAGCTTATTGACAATAACCAATCCGGGTAAATTATATTCGAGGGCACAGGCACCGGCTTCTTCTGTCATGGCAGATGGCCCGCCAACCCCGTCGATGACAAAAACCATGCTATCTGCCACGGGAATACAGGTTTTAGCAGCAGAGAAGAAATTTTGATCACCCGGAGTATCCATCAACGTAATCGTATGTTTGTTGTGGGTATATTTAATAAAAGAGGTATTAATACTCTGTTGTTTTTTGGTTTCTTCAGGTTGGAAATCCATAACCGTATTGCCATCTTCCACTTTTCCGAGTCGGTCGGTAACCCCGGCTTTAAAAAGCATAGCCTCAGCAAGAGTTGTCTTGCCTGCACCCCCATGGCCTGCCAGAGCCACATTTCTCATGGTTTTGATTTCTTCGCTCATTACTGCTCCTTTCAACAATTAAATTAATAATATTCAAATAATAAAATTCAAATAATAGTGTTATATTGTCTTTTTATGAAACGTAAGGGATATGATATATTCCTCGTTTCCTTTGGGTCCCAGAATAGGGGAGGGCACCACATCATTGAGCGCATATCCCCTGTCTTTGAAAAAAGATTGAATATCCTGAACCACCTTTTTCCTGATTTCCGGATCCTTTACAACACCACCCTTGCCAACGTTTTCCTTTCCTGCTTCAAATTGGGGTTTGATCAGTGCCAACACCCAGGTATCTTCCCGCATAAATTTTTCAGCAGCAGGGATCACTGTTTTAAGTGAGATAAAAGAAGTATCTGCCACCACCATATCCACTTGTTCATTTATTGTTTCATAGGCCAGATGCCGGATATTACTCCGTTCGATGACCACGACCCTTTCGTCCTGCCTCAATTTCCAGTCCAGCTGTCCGTATCCCACATCCACGGCATATACTTTTTTTGCCCCGAATTGAAGCAGACAATCGGTAAATCCGCCAGTGGATGCGCCAATATCGAGACATATAAGATTCTTCACACATATGGGAAAAGATTTCAAGGCTTTTTCAAGTTTAAGTCCCCCCCGACTGACATAAGGATGGTCAGCCTGCTTAACCAGGATGGGGGACAAAGGGTCCACAAGGCAACCGGGCTTGTCTACCACCCGGTCATTGACCAAAACCTTTCCAGCCATGATCATGGCTTTTGCCCGCTGACGTGACACAATCAAGCCTTTATCGACCAGAACCAAGTCCAGCCTTTGTTTAAGCATCTTTTAGGCTTCCATCGGACCCAGGCAAACAGGGATTTACCAAATCGGGATTTGCCAAACCGGAACCCGCTAAAACGATGGCTGCCGCAACGATGGCTGCCGTATCCACGCCATACTCTGTTTTTAATAAGTTCTGGGGACCATGCTCCACAAATTTGTTATTAATCCCGATTCGCTTGAATTTCAGGTCAAATATTTCGTTATCTGCATACATTTCCAGGATGGCTGATCCAAACCCACCCGCCAGCATATGCTCCTCCACGGTAATGATTTTTTTAATTTTGCTAGCTTTTTCTAGAAAAAGTGTTGTATCAAGTGGTTTTACAAACCGGGCATTAATGACCATGGCATAAATGCCCTTGCTGGCCAACTCTTTGGCGGCGACAATTGCCTCATAAACTGACTGACCAATGGCAATGATCATAATATCCTCCAATTGTCCATCCCTGTCCCATTCCTGGACCACTTGAGCCCGGCCAATTTGAAGCGGTTGAACTTCTCTCTGGATCTCAACGCCCTGACCCTTCCCCCTGGGGTATCTCAGGGCAATGGGACCATCGTGATTGATGGCGGTCAAAAGCATCCTGGCAAGTTCGTTCTCGTCCATTGGGGACATGATGGTCATATTGGGCATGCTTCTTAAAAATGAAAAATCAAACAAACCATGGTGGGTGGGACCATCTTCTCCCACAATCCCGCCCCGGTCAATGGCAAAAACCACCGGGTGGGCGTCAATACACACATCGTGAAGGATCTGGTCATAGGCCCGCTGGAGAAAGGTGGAATAGATCGCCACAACCGGTTTTGCTCCTTTGGTAGCAAGGCCTGCTGCAAAGGTAACCGCATGCTGTTCGGCAATGCCCACATCAATAAATCGATCTTTATAAATTTCCGAAAATTCAGTTAATCCGGTTCCTTCGGGCATTGCAGCAGTAACCGCTACAATTTTTTCGTTGGATTTTGCAAAGCGCACCATATGGGATCCAAACACCTGGGTGTAGGATGGACAAGAATCTGATTTTTTACAGCTTTTACCTGTATCAACCTCAAACGATCCCACGCCGTGAAAATAAACCGGATTTTTTTCCGCAGGCGGATACCCTTTTCCCTTGATGGTGGTCACATGGAGCAACACAGGGGAGTCGGGATTTTTAATATTGGTCAGAATATCAATCAAATGGTCCAGGTTATGGCCATTAATGGGACCAAAATAATCAAAATTAAAAGCTTCGAACAGCATCCCCGGGGTGACAAATGTTTTAAAAGATTCTTCCCAGCGTTTGGCAATCTGGTACATGTCATCCCCGATCTTGGGTAAGGATTTTAAAAACACCCCAAACTGATTTCGCATATTCTGGAGATATTTAGCCGATAGGGTCCGGCTCAGATAGGAGGAAAGCGCTCCCACATTGGCGGAAATGGACATGTCATTGTCATTAAGGATTACAATGAGTTTTCGTTTTAGATCACCTGCCTGGTTCAAGCCTTCATAGGCCAACCCTGCGGTTAATGATCCGTCACCGATGACAGAAATAACATCAGAGGTATCCTGATTCAGGTATTTGGCATAACAGATCCCAAGCCCCGCTGAAATAGAGGTGGATGAATGGCCCACGGTAAACCCGTCATAGGGACTCTCCTTGATTTTTGTAAACCCTGAAATTCCCTTGTACTGACGCAGGGTATCAAAGGCCTGATTTCTTCCGGTGAGAAGTTTATGGGCATACGCCTGGTGTCCCACATCCCAAATCAGCGTGTCCTTTGGAAGATCAAACACGTAATGAATGGCCAGGGTGAGTTCAACGGCTCCCAGACTTGAAGCAAGATGACCGCCGTTTTTGGAAACCACCTCAATGATTCTGTTTCGGATTTCTTGTGCCAGCAAAGGCAGCTCATCACGTGATAATTTTTTTATGTCACCAGAAGTATTTATTTGTTCAAGCAGACTCAATAGCTACACCCTTTTTTTATTCTTTTTTAAAGGGACCCAATTGAATGGTCTCTTTAAGTGATCTCTTTTTTAATGATCTCTGTCAATAATATACTGGGCAATGCCCCGCAAAGGATCAGCATTCTTATCAAACCCTTCAATGGCGGTCAGTGCAGTGTCAACCAACTGCTTT
Organism: uncultured Desulfobacteraceae bacterium; assembly: GCA_964021475.1. Lineage (GTDB taxonomy): Bacteria > Desulfobacterota > Desulfobacteria > Desulfobacterales > Desulfobacteraceae > NBML01. The sequence continues at coordinate 3,920 of CAXHYW010000028.1, forward strand.
GCATAAATCTTGGATTCATCAAGGCCTAGGATGCTAGGGAAGGTCATTTTATCGTGCAGGGCATCGGACCCGATAGCTTTCCCCAAAATTTTTGGGTCACCTTCAACATTTAAGATATCATCCATCACCTGGAAAGCAAGGCCGATACTGTCGGCATAGCATTTAAGGGACAAAAGTTTCTCGGAATCTGCCCCCACGCTTAAAGCACCCGCCTCCACACTAACACATATCATCCTGCCGGTTTTCAGGCCATGTATTTTTTTAAGATGGTCTGAAAGGACATTTTTATTCCCCATGGTTCCCAAGGCATTCTTGTTTTCCCGGGATTGGGACTGCATGTCCATCATCTGTCCCTCCACCATTCCATTAACCCCGGCAGCATCTGAGATCCGGATTACAAGTTCAAGAAGCGCCTTCTTATCCGGATAAAATTCAAATAATGCAGGCCGGGTCAATATATGGAAAGCGTGGGTCAAAAGGCCATCACCTGCCAAAATAGCAGTGGCCTCTGAAAATTTTTTATGACAAGTGGGAAGCCCTCTTCTTAAATCGTCATCATCCATGGCCGGAAGATCGTCGTGAATTAAGGAATAGGTATGGATCATTTCAATGGCGCAGCAAGCGGGCAGGGCTATCAGGGGGTTACCACCACAGGCTTTGGCCGCTGCTAAGGCAAGCACGGGCCTCAGGCGTTTCCCTCCGGCCATAAGAGAATGGGTCATGGCCTGAACCAATTCACGGCTCTGATCAAACTGGTTGAGTATTTTTTTAAGACAGGTCTCCACAAGAGATTTATTTTCTTTTAAATAGGCGGATAAATCGAATGAAAAATTATTCATTGTCGAAAGATTCTTCCTTCATAGACCCATCAGTACCAAGGGTTAGCTGGGTTATTTTTTTTTCGGTCTGATCCAGAATGTCCAGACAATATTTGGAATTGGTAATGCCCGCCTCATATTTTTTCACTGCTTGTTCAAGGCTTAAGTCACCAGATTCCATCTCCCTTACAATTTCTTCAAGTTGTTTCAGGGCCGCTTCAAATGTTTTTTTAGCCATTTATTTTTTTTTCCACCCGGGTAACCAGGCGTCCTTTAGATAAAACAATTTCTATTTGATCATCCACGGAAGCATCATTTGCATCCATGAGTATTTTTTTTGCCGGCAAAACCCTGGCAATACTATACCCCCTATCCAAAATAAAGCTCGGATTATAGGCATCAAGCTTGACAACCATCTCCCTAACTTTTATTTTCATGGCAGAAAAGCGATTATCCATCCCTTGTGCCAGGTTAGCGGTCAATCTATCCACCTGATTGCGATGTTCAAAGATCTGAGGTGTTTTTCCTTTCAAGGCATTTTGCAACCAAGAAACCCTTTCCTTGTTATACAAAACCCGGGTTTTAAGGTTTCGCTTCATCCGCGTATCACACTCGTCTATCCGAATTCTGTGGTCATTTAGTACCCGACTTGGACTCTTAAGTCGTGAGTGAAGGTCATCTAATTTTTGGTTGGAAAAATTAATTTTCCGGTCCATGGCCTGGGCACAAGACGCCGTCAACCGGTTAATTTTATAAATCAATGTGCCTTTATCCGGAAGGGCAAGTTCCGCAGCAGCAGAAGGGGTAGGGGCCCTTAAATCCGCAACAAAATCAGCAATGGTAAAATCAGTCTCGTGACCCACCCCGGTAATAACAGGAACCATGGAGTTAAAGATAGCCCGGGCTACCCGTTCACAATTAAAAGCGGATAGGTCTTCAATGGACCCGCCACCCCGGGCAAGGATGATAAGCTCAGAAGGTTTTGAATTAAGATTCACCATTTCAATGGCTTGGGCGATTTGATTTTCCGCTGTTTTTCCCTGAACTTGAACAGGGACAATTTGAAGATGACATCCGGAAAACCTTCGGGTGGCAACATGAATGATATCCCGGACAGCTGCGCCGGATCCTGAGGTAATCACGAAAATTTTTGAAGGCAAAAATGGAATTGGTTTTTTGTGGAGCTCTTCAAAAAGGCCCTGGGATGCCAATTTTTTTTTGAGTTGTTCAAAGGCCACTTGTAAGGAACCGGCACCTTCAGGTTCCAAGTGTTCAAAAATCAATTGATAGGATCCCCGGGGTTCGTAAAGAGAGATTCTGGCAAGGCCGACGATTTTCATACCCGATTCAGGGACAAATTTGAGACGTCGTTTTTGTTGTTTAAACATAACACAGGAAATGACAGCACTTGTGTCTTTCAAGGAAAAATAGGAATGCCCCGAGGCTGGTGTGGCATAATTTGAAATTTCTCCGACAACCCATAAAAATGAAAACCGCTCTTCAAGAAGAGATTTGATTTCCTTTGTCAGGGTTGAAACCGTATAGATATGTCCGTTATTTTTTTCAGCTGTTTTCATTTTATTTTGTACCCATTCAATGGCAAAGTCATATTTTATAAAACAATGGCATGGTTTTAACAATACTAATATTTTGGTTCTTCCTAAATATTTAAACAGGATGTATATTAAATGAAATCTAATATACTACTATTGTCTGATAATATATATTATGTTAACTTTTATTATTCCATATTTAATCACACAACAAACAGCCCCTTAACCAAATTGTAATCTTGAAATTTCCCCTTCCCGTGTTATATTGATTCCAATATTATATTTTAATTAACTTTTCGGAGGACGCTATGAACCCAGCCTTTTCAACTTCACAACCCAATGCACTGACAAAAGTGAATTCTTTTATCAGAAGTGTTTATAATTGGATGGCCGTTGGCCTAGGACTTACCGCCTTTATTGCCTACTATGTATCCAACAGCCAAGCTGCAATCCAATTTGTCTTCGGTAACAAAATGGTTTTTTATGGTCTCATTATCCTAGAGCTTGGATTTGTCTTCTACCTGAGCGCCCGGATTCAAAAGATTCAAGCCTCCACGGCCACTGCGCTGTTTGTGATCTATGCCGCATTAAACGGTGTCACCATGTCCTTTATATTTCTTGCCTACACAAGCTCTTCCATTGTTTCCACCTTTGTGGTCTGCTCTGTTACCTTCTTAGCTTGCAGCATTTATGGCATGATCACCAAACGGGATCTGACCTCCATGGGCGGTTTTTTAACCATGGGGCTTATCGGCATCATCATGGCATCAGTTGTGAATATGTTTGTGCAGAGTTCAGGAATGTCCATGCTCATCTCCTATGTGGGTGTTCTGTTATTTGTAGGCCTGACAGCCTATGACACCCAGAAACTTAAAACCATGGCAGCCACCCTGCCCGACAATGCCTCCGGCGCTATGGTACGCAAAGGCGCTATCATGGGAGCCCTGACATTATATCTTGATTTTATCAACCTGTTCCTCATGCTACTTCGCATCATGGGTGGCAGTCGGGATTAAGAATGCGAACCAAATAAAAAACGCTGAAATAAGTTGGACATAAATAGCGCAGAATTTTGGTTCATCAGATAGAAATAAAAAATAGCAAATACAGAAATAAAGACAAACAAAAAATGGTGGCCCCCAAAATGGCCACCATTTTTTTTGAATAATATTAAATATTTTCTTTTATCGCATCACAAATCTCTTCACAAAATGCTTTGGTTTCAGCTTTTTCAGGACCCTCCACCATCACCCTGAGCAAGGGTTGGGTTCCTGAATACCGAATCAGCACACGACCCTTACCCGCCAGTCGATTTTCAACGTCCCGGATAACGTTGGAAATGGGGATAATCTGGTTATAATCAGGACGGGAGGCGTCGACTTCAACATTCATCAACACCTGGGGGTAAACAACCATAATAGAAGCCAATTCCGACAAAGGTTTGCTTGTCGCCACCATAACTTCCAAAAGCTTAAGGGCAGATAACATTCCATCCCCAGTGGTGTGATCCTCCCCAAAAATCATATGCCCGGAATCCTCTCCGCCCATCATTGCACCGGAACGACCCATAGCTTCCAACACCTTCCGGTCCCCGACATCGGATTGCACGTGAAGAATATCAAGGGATTCAAGGGTCTTAGTCAAACCGATGTTACTCATGATTGTACTTACAACTATATTGTTCTTTAACCGATTCTTCTCTTTGGCAAATTTTGCGCAAATTACCAGAATTCTATCACCCGTTATGGACATACCCAACTCATCAATTGCAATCAACCGGTCAGCATCCCCATCAAAGGCAAGCCCAATATCTGCATTTTCCCTTAACACTTGGTCTTGAAGGTCCTGGGTGTGCTGGGAGCCACAATTATCATTAATATTGATACCATTGGGACTATTATGGATAAATTGTACGTCAAACAATTCTTTATTAAAGACCAAACGGCAGACTTCAGAAGCCGCCCCGTTGGACGCATCAATAATAATTTTTAGCTTGGGATCTTGTTTCCAAAATGGAAACTTATCGAGAAGGAATTTCGAGTACATGCTCAAACTATCTGAAATTATTGATATTTTTCCCGATCTTTCCCGTGGAACATTATTATCGTCTAATATTTGGGATTCAATTTCCTCCTCCTGGGCATCGCTGAGCTTAACCCCCCCCTGCCTGAAAATTTTAATCCCATTATCATGCCAGGGATTGTGGGAAGCAGAGATAACAATACCCGCTCCCACGCCATCAAGACAGGAGCTTAAATATGCCACACCAGGAGTGGGGATGATGCCAGCAAGGAGCACATCCACCCCCACCGATGCAATGCCTGCAGCCAGAGCCGATTCAAGCATATCACCACTTTCCCGGGTATCCTTTCCAATGACAATAGCTTTGTGGCCTGTCTTTAGTGTGAACACCCCCACCGCCTGCCCAATTTTCAAAGCCACGTCACAGGTAATGGGGTAAAGGTTTGCCCTGCCCCGGATACCATCGGTTCCAAAAAGTTTTCCCATCTTAAGATACGTTCCTGTTTTTTTAATCTGTGATTTAAATATTTAAGTTTTTTTACACAAACAACAAAGGGGTCGTAATTTTATTTTCAATCTCATAAAGCCAGCGGCTTCCTGTCAAGGCCACTTGTGGATCTAAATCTTGAATAACGCCAATATAGTCTTTTCCTTTATCTTTTATCGAAAGTTCAATTGCACTGACAAATGACTCCCCAACCTGGGTCATCTGGTCTGAAGACATCTCTTTATAAAAGATATCTGCGGCTTTTTCAAGGATCTCAAAAGCCGCATGATGCAAATAAATGGCAGTTGTTTGCTTACCCTTGTTTCCAGCCAATAATATTTGCTCAGAAAGCTTTAACTTTTCGTGAAAACCCCACAACCGTTTGATACGTTCGTCGATGCAGTCATCCAAATTTTTTTGCATCCCCAAAATCAGTTCGCAAGACAATTGATCATGACCAAAAAGAGGTCTTATATTGTGATACCAAGCCCTTAAAGAAATTAACCCGGCAATATAGGCAATGTTGTTATTGACCACTCTATCCACTCCTGAGTATACCCCCATCCGTCGGGGAAGGGACATTTCCTTGAACCCTCCCCCCAGAACCATCCGATCATTTTTAAGTTCATCTTTACGGATAATGGACCCGGCAGCAGAGATGCATCCGAACCCTAAACGAAGGGGTCCCACAAGCCCTCCCTGCCCTCCCAGAAAGATCGGACTCTGGTTGAGCATAACTCCCTGGTGAACATTTCCCATCATGGAAGCTGTGGCCTTATCCTGGTTAGGGGTATAATTAAAATGGATAAAAGAAGATCCCACCTCGGAATGATTTTTCCGGTTGGTGCCCCCCGCCATAAAACAATCACAAAAATTAATCAGGCTGCCCAGGGTGACAAAGGGGAAAAGAATGGTCTGCTTTAATCCAACCGTATGGGCGGCATTGGCTTCTTCCTCGAGAATGGTTCCCTTCCGGACGTGGGCACCGGAACCGAAGATATTGTTTCCTGCAAAAACAGCATCCTGGAAAAATCCCCCATTAAGTTGGGTATTTTCCCCCACCAACGTGTTTTCCAGGGTAACAGGTGCCTCATAGCCGATCCGGACATTGGGTAAAATCAAAGATCTCTTTCCGATTATCTTCGTACCGGCATATAGGGTAACCCCCTGCCCTGAGATCCTTTCTATATTTACATCTTCACTAATATAAACCGATTCTGGATTGGGAATATTAACCCCTTTTTGGCACAACAACTCTATCTTTTTAGTTTTCATGAATCCAGTATTAATTATCTTGGGGTTTAATTGTCAAGGTTTTTCAAATGAATTTTATTTACAGATCCTCAAGAGGTTGGTAATTATTGTAAAACAACTCAAACCAGAGAAGAAAAAACAGGAGAGAAAAATGATGCCAAAGGGCCTGCTCCATCCGGATATGCCCCGGAACTTAGGTGTTTTTAAAAAATTGACGGATCACGCAACCGGTTTTGAAACACCCCCCTATCATTTAAAACAGCTGATCCAGCAACCGGAAAGATTCTCCGAATTTTCTCTGAAAACCAAAGACTTTTTCCTGGATTTTTCCCGCCAACGGCTTGATGCAGATGTATTTAACAATCTGATCCAACTTGCAAAAGAAACAAAGGCCTGCCAGAGCTATTCAGATATGATTAGGGGCAAACTTGTAAATACAACTGAAAAGAGAGCCGCATTACACACTTGCGCACGGGCATTTTCAAATCAAGGTCCAATCGTTGGTGGAAGGGTTGCCGGGGTGGATGTTGGTTCTGAAATGAACCGTGTTAACCGTGAAATTTATGACTTTTCCAATGACATCCACCAGGGCAAACTTACGGGAAGTACGGGTAAGGATTTCACCCAGGCGGTTGTCATTGGTATTGGCGGATCCTATCTGGGGTGTGAATTTGCATTTGAAGCCTTGAAACAATCCATTGACCCGAAAATCATGCTGCACTTTCTGCCCAATGTGGATATCGATAATTTTAGTGGGGTGATCAAAAAAATTGATCCTGAGACCTGTTTGTGGATCGTGATCTCAAAATCATATACCACCACAGAAACCATGGCCAATCTGGCCCAGACAAAATTATTTCTAAAGGCACATGGCCTTTTCCCAGAAGATCACCTGGTAACGGTAACAGCCAAGGGAAGCCCGGGGGATGATCCATCAAATCCGGTTCTAGCGGCCTTTCATATGTTTGATTTTATCGGCGGCCGTTTCTCTGTTACCTCGGCCGTAGGCGGTGTTCCCCTAAGCCTTGCCTTTGGATTTGATAATTTTGAACGCTTTTTAAAGGGCAGTCACACCATGGATACCCATGCCCTGACAACACCGGAATCCCAAAACATTCCTCTGGTGTCGGCCCTGATCAGTATCTGGAACACCCTGTTTCTCAATTACCCGGCCCAGGCCATCATCCCCTATTCCAGCGGACTGTCAAGATTACCTGCCCATGTGCAGCAGCTTTACATGGAAAGCATTGGTAAACAGACATCTTCTAACGGTCAATTTCTTACCCGGCCTGCAGGGTGCATCATTTTTGGAGAACCCGGCACCAATGCCCAGCATTCCTTCTTTCAACTGGCCCACCAGGGGCCGGCCTTTCCCATTGAGTTTATCGGTGTGGTCAATCCCGCCTACAAAGGGGAGTGTGCCCGATCAAAGGAAGTCACCAATCACCAGGAACTCTGGGCCAATATGATCGCCCAGACCCTGGCCCTTGCCATGGGCAAAGAGGATGCCTTACCTGCAAAATGTTTTCCCGGCAACAGACCCTCCTCTTTAATCCTCATCAATGACCTGTCCCCGGAAAGCCTGGGGAGCCTGTTGGCTTTTTATGAAGCCAGGACAGTGTTTGAAGGGTTTATTCTGGGCATTAACCCCTTTGACCAATTCGGGGTGGAATTAGGGAAAGGGATGGCCGCTGATATCCGAAAAGAAATTGGCCTTAAAAACCAAGCTATTAATAAGGGATCAGATAAAGGATCGTATGAATTTGATCACCTGGAAGATGCAAAGAAATTTTATCTGGAGACATTGTTTAAGGGGTTTTGGGAATAATAGCTGGATCATTTCCAATTTAAGATTCCTTGTATAGCAGGAAGTACATGAAGGGCATGAAGAAAAAATCCCTTCATGCCCTAAAAAACATTTTACTAAAACCTATAAACCGAAGCCCCCCAGGTAAGACCTGCACCCAGTGCAACAAAGAGAACTGTCTGGCCAGATTTACCGGTTCTTCCTTGCTCAATGGCTTCATGGAGGGCAATGGGGATACTGGCAGCGGTGGTATTCCCATATTTTTCAATATTATGAAAGATTTTGTCATCGGGAAGCTTTAAAAACTGCCCAAATGCCTGGTTGATCCGCTTGTTTGCCTGGTGGGGAACGATAAGATCAATCTGATCAAGCTCGATCCCGGCTTTTTCAAGCACTTCCTGGGTTACCTTTGGCAGCAGCCGGACCGCTTTTTTAAAAATGCGCGGCCCATCCATGACCGGAAAATACCTTGGATCATCAAGGGGAACCCCTTCCGGATTTCGCTTAAAAAGTCTGGATGCCGGCAATTCTGTCATCAAAGAATCTGCAAAATTTCCATCTGCATGGAGAACCGAGGCCAACAACCCGACGGTCTCCTGGGTCTCCACCCCTTCGATACACACTGCAGCGGCTCCATCCCCGAAAATAACCGTGACATCCCTGCCCCGGGTGGACTTGTCAAGTCCTGAAGAATGAACTTCCCCGCCGACTAAAAGCACCTTTTTGGCAAGGCCGCTCTTTATATAGGCATCTGCCGTGGCAAACCCATACAAAAAACCGGTGCACTGCTGACGAATATCCAGGGCCGGGGTTGAATTCAATCCCAGTTTGGCCGCCAACAGACAGCCACCTCCCGGAAACATGATGTCCGGACTCAAGGTGGCAAATATGATAAAATCCAAATCCTCGGCAGTCCACCCGGCTGCATCAAGCGCCTTTTTGGCAGCCTCAAAGCCAAGATCAGAGGCACCCATCGGCTCCTCTTCGGATATCCAATATCTTTGTTTAATCCCGGTTCGTTGCTGAATCCACTCATCATTGGTATCCATTATTTTTTCAAGATCTTTATTGGTCACCAGATTGGGGGGAACAAATATACCGGTACCTCTTATAATACTTTTTATCATTGGAACTCCCTCATTGTGTTCAAAATTACCAATTGCTAAAAATTAAATACTACTATATTATTCACGCCTTATAATATTTATTTAACTTTTAGGCAAGAAGCTTAACCTGATAATCAGCTATAACTTAGGAAAACCGTGTTTATACAGTCACTCATGCTTTTAACGGGCCTGCCCTGCTTTATTTCGGGTCCTCTATTCTGGTGGAGGGGGCAGCATCAACAGCTGTCATGTTTGCAGTTCGTCCGGTTATTATCGGACTGACCATTGTCTCTCTTGCCACATCGGCCCCGGAACTTCTGGTCAGCCTTGTGGCAGCGGTTAAAGGATCCGGTGGTATTTCCATAGGAAATATTCTGGGCAGTAATGTCATTAATATTACCCTTGTCCTTGGAATTTCTGCAATTATACGCCCGGTTGCCATCAAACGCCAGGTGGTAATGGTTGAAATCCCCTATATGATTTTTGTTTCCATGGTCTTCTGGGTGCTCTGTATGGATTCCAAAATCACCCGAATAGACGGCATTGTTCTAATAGCGTTTCTCATCATTTTTCTGGTCTATGGGTTCCTCACCGCCAAGGATAAATCCAATGGGCAAACTCCTCCAATCGACCGTCCTTTTAAACAATTGCTCAAAAATGGTTTTTACATCGTATTGGGAATTATTATGCTTTCCTTTGGTGCCAATTTTGTGGTGCAAGAGGCCATTGTCATTGCAAGCCGAATGGGGCTTTCCCAAACATTTATCGGCATTTCGGTGGTTGCCCTTGGCACCTCCCTGCCGGAACTTGCCACATCTGCCGTGGCTGCTGCCAGAGGAGAAAGTGATATCTCGGTGGGCAATGTGGTGGGCTCCAATTTGTTCAATATCTGTCTGGTCATGGGTGTGGTGGGAATCTTTAACCCCATGTCCATTGATCCATCTCTTCATAGTTTCCAATTTCCCTTCATGATCGTTATCTGTTTTGTACTGGGAATTATGGCCTTTGTAAAAAAGGGAGTAGACAAACCGGGTGGGCTCTTGTTCATTCTATTATTTTTCATATATATCACGGTGTCGTATATAAATTAGCACAGAATTCTGCCCTTTTTTTGATTTTTTCCTTGCAAGTCTTAACAAATCTATTATATGGACTGATATTCGAACAATTATTCCATATTAACAAGGGGCACTAAATGGCCGACCCGAAACGACTTCTGATTGTTGACGACAATGAAGACATCTTATCGACCTTCTATGAGTTCTTCAATTCAATGGGCTATGAAGTAAAAACAGCTGTTGATGGATTTGTCGCCTTAAAATTATTGAGGGACGAAGCCCTGTTTTTTGATTGTCTGATTACAGACCTTGTTATGCCGAACATCAGTGGTGTGGGACTTATTTCCATTGTAAAAAAAGAATTTTCCCACCTGAAAATAATTGCCATAACAGGTTATGGGGATCAACCCGGTGCCCTGGCCTCGGAAGCACAAGCAGATATTGTCCTTTTCAAGCCCATCGATTTATTCAAAATTGAGGACAAAGTCGCAA
>CAXHYW010000029.1:0-14300 GCA_964021475.1 uncultured Desulfobacteraceae bacterium
ACCATGGGATACCGGTGTTTACGGTGTGTGACAAGGCCATTGCCGCCTTGTCTCTTTATATCCAGGGGCGTCTTCGGGCCGATGCCATCAGAAGCTGCGAGGGCGTTGAAAGTCAGGCATAAATGAATCAATTTAAATGATGATTTTGCGTTGTCCATTGGGGTGTTCCTTATACTTTGGCAAGGCAAAAAAAATGCAGGTATAATGGAAGATTATTTTAGGAACCCCATGGGAATGGATGATATTAGAATCGTTAAAATAAACACAGAGCCGGTTGAGTTGTTCAAGGTTCTTAAATTTGAAAACCTGGCAGGAAGTGGCGGGGAAGCCAAGCATTTTGTTGCAGATGGGTTGGTGACCGTGAACGGAAAAATCGAAACCCGGAAGCGCAATAAAATTTATTCAGGGGATGTGATTGGTTTTAACGGTTATCTCCTTCAAATTGAGATGGAATAAATTTTTCTCGATGGATGGAAAGGAGCCCCGGCTGTAAACAGAAAGGGCTCCTTTTAGTGTTACGACACCGGAAACCTTGGGTCACGCGATTTTTTTAAGTCGTTGTGCCAATGTGTCAAGAAATTGTATGGAATCAAGGATTTTTTTGGCAGGGGGATGGCAGATGGCCGCAAGATCCCCTGTCATATATCCTTCCTCTATCGTTTCAATAATGGTTTTTTCAATTTTGTCCGAAAAAGTACAAAGATCTGGTAGTGCATCCAATTCCCCCCGTTTTTTCAAGGCACCGGTCCAGGCGAAAATAAGGGCCACGGCATTGGTGGAGGTTTTTTCCCCTTTCAGGTGTTTGTAATAGTGTCTCTGGACCGTTCCGTGGGCGGCTTCATATTCATAATATCCATGGGGGGAGACCAGTACCGATGACATCATGGCAAGGGAGCCAAAGGCTGATGCCACCATGTCGCTCATGACATCCCCGTCATAGTTTTTACATGCCCAGAGTATTCCTCCTTCTGTTTTCATCATTCTGGCCACCACATCGTCGATGAGGCTGTAAAAATATGAGATTCCGATTTTTTTAAATTGCTGCTGATATTCATTTTTAAAAATATTTTCAAAAATCAGTTTAAAGGTCTGGTCATATCGCTTTGAAATGGTATCTTTTGTGGCAAACCAGCAGTCAATCTTTTGGTCAAGGCTGTATTCAAAACAGGCCTTGGCAAAGCTTGAAATGGAGGCCTCTGTATTGTGTATGCCCTGGATAATGCCAGGACCCGGCAGCTCCATGATCGTTTCTCTAATTTCCAATCCCTGGGCATCGGTAAACACGATCTCAGCCTTGCCACCGGAGGTTGTTTTGATTTCCGCATTTTTATAGACATCGCCATAGGCGTGTCTGGCCACAACGATGGGTTTTTTCCAGGATTTTACCGCAGGTTTTATGTTATCCACCAGAATCGGTTTTCTAAAAACAGTTCCGTCCAGCATGGCCCGAATGGTTCCATTGGGGCTTTTCCACTGTTTTTGTAAGCTGTATTCTTCCACTCTTTCCTGGTTTGGCGTGATGGTTGCATTTTTGACACCCACCCCATACTTTTTGATGGCATTGGCAGCATCAATGGTCACCTGATCATCGGTTTTGTCTCTGTTTTTTATTCCCAGATCATAGTATTCAGTTTTCAACTCGACAAAGGGTGTCAGGAGTTTTTCTTTAATGACGGGCCATAGGACCCGGGTCATTTCATCTCCGTCAATCTCAACAAGGGGGGTCTTCATTTGGATCTTTGACATGGCGCTCTCCTTATGAATGGACTGGGGTGAGTATATCCGCGCAGTCTATGATAAATATGATTTAAGCGCAACACCGTTTTTTACAGTCGATTTCCTGGCCGCTCTGGCTGGCTTTAATCTGGCCTTAATCGGATCTCAGGGCGAGGATCGGGCTCAGGCGTGCTGCCTGGCGGGCCGGATAGATGCCGAAAAAGACGCCCACGGCTACGGCCACGGCTACGCCTAGAACAACGGAGTCGTAGGAGATGGAGAACTGCCAATGTGCATAATAGGAGATAATGTAGGAGGCTCCCACACCAATGCCGATGCCGATGAAACCTCCGACAATACAAAGCATGACCGATTCAATGAGAAACTGGAGCTGGATATCCCCCTGGCGGGCTCCCAATGCACTGCGGACGCCAATTTCCTTTGTCCGCTCGGTGACCGAGACCAGCATGACGTTCATGACGCCGATGCCCCCCACAACCAGTGAAATACTGCCAATGGTACCCAGCAACAGGGTAAATAGCTGCATCTGCTTTTGCATCTGGGCTATCAGCTCTTCCGCACTCCGGACGTCAACCTTTGTTCCGTTCAGGGAATTATAATATTGTTGGATCTGATTGGAGGCGGTTTTACTATTTGTGCCCGGGGCTGTTCTGGCCATGATATTCTGGACCTTACTCTCTCTTGAAAGACGGGTCATGGTGCTGGCATGCATCAACAAGCCCTCATTGATTTCGTAGGGACGCATTCCCCCCATGGGGGTTTCGTTGATCACCCCGACAATGGTGAAATGCTTCTCCTTAAAGAGGATTCGCGTACCCACCATCTTCCTGACCCCCTGGCCGCTCAGCTGAGCTTCTACCTTACTGCCAATGACACAATAAAACATAAACTGGTCCAGTTCATGGATAATTCGGCCTTGTTTGAGTGTCAACTTATTGATACCAAAAAAATCCGGGGTGACGCCGAGGGCAGGGATTGATTTTTTTTGGCCCTGGAATTTTATGGTTTCGTAGCTGGAGATATAGGGAGCTGTTGAGAGGATTCCCGGACATTTGCCCGGTATGGCCAGGGCATTTCTAACGGTCATTTTTTCTTTTTTGTTTTGGGTCGCGTCATAGGATTCGGAAATTGTCAGAATATCCGTCCCCATCTCCAAAAATTGTTTCAGGGCCTCTTTCTGGACGATGGACCCCACAGATACCATGGCAATGACAGATCCGATTCCCACAATGATACCGATCAGGGCAAGCAGTGACCGCTGTTTTGACCCGACAAGGCTGTTAATGGCTTCTTTGAAGTTTGCTTTGATGACCATCATACACTCCTTAAAATGATACCGGTTCCATTAATGGATCACGCCGTCTTTCATTTTTACAAATCCTTGGCATTGCCTGGCAATGGCCATGTCATGGGTAATAATAAAAATAGTGATATCTTCTTCCCGGTTCAGCTGGAGGAACAAATCCATAATTTCCTGCCCCACCTGGGCATCCAGAGCGCCGGTGGGTTCATCGGCCAGAATGATGGACGGGCTTCCCACAAGTGCCCTGGCAATGGCCACCCGCTGTTGCTGACCTCCGGATAATTCCGTGGGGCGATGGGTCTGCCGGTCCAGCATCCCCACCTTGTCCAGCATCTGCCTTGCCAGGCGGTTTCTTTCCTTTTCAGAGGTTCCCCGGTATACCAGGGGAAGTCCCACATTCTGCAAAGCGGTGAGCCGGGACAGCAGGTTGAACTGCTGGAAGACGAATCCTATTTTTTTATTCCTGAATTCCGAGAGTTCATTATCGCTTAGATCCCCAACCGGGCGGTCCTCCAGTAGGTATGAACCGGAACTCGGAGTGTCCAGCAAACCGATGATATTCATCAGGGTGGATTTGCCGCATCCGGACTGGCCCACAATGGCGATCAGTTCTCCCTTTTCGATGGACAGGTTCACCCCTTTTAAAATTTCAACCGCCACCGGTCCGATCTGGTAGGTTTTGTGTATGTTTACAAGATCAATCATGTGATCACCATCAGAATTGAGTGCTGGATTGGGGAACATACAATCCTGGTTGATAGTAAATTGTGTCGTTTTCTTTTAGGCCGTCCAGAATCTCCACGGAATTGATGGTGGTCATCCCGGTCTTAACCTCACGGGGCTTAAGCTCTCCATTGACCATGACCGTCACCCAGCGTTTGTTGTCCCGGATTTCAACGGCATCCAATGGAATCAGCAGGGCGGATGGGTTTTGATACACCATGATTTCCAGATTGGTGGACATGCCTAGCTTGATCTTTTTTTTCTGGGCCTGGGTCAATGAGTCGATGGATACGGTGACATCAAATGTGGGTGCCTGGGACTGGCCTGTGACCGCATTGGAAGAAATATGGGAGACCCGGCCGATCAGGGGGAGACTTTCGAAGGCATCGCCCTGGACCGTCACTTTCTGGTCAAATTGTATTTTGCCGATATCAATTTCATCCACCTTGGCTTTAATGGAAAGTCCCTCGAGGTTCCCAATGGTAAACAAAATCTCGCCCTGGGTGACAGAGATTCCCGGCTCAATGGATTTGTTCTTTGCGTCACTTGACTGGGTGGGCTGGATGACAATCCCGGATACCGATGAATAGACCGTGGCATGGGTCAGTTTGTCTTTTATTTCCTTGAGGTTTACCTCGGCATTTGTAAGTTCGAATTTGGCGATGTCACAGTTTTCCTTGTTACCCTTTTTCATTACCCCGTCAAGCGCTTCCTGGGCGGCCGCAAAATCAAGGTTCTGGTTAAAAAGTGCAATTTTTGCAGATTCAAATTCAGAGGCTGGAATGAACCCTTTTTCGAAAAGCAGGCTTGTCTCTTTCAACTTTCGCTTCGCGGTTTCCAGGCTGTTTTTGGCCTTGGTAAAGGATCTTTTGGCACTTGAAACTTCCGAGCTCTTTTCCCAGTTGGCGACCTCATTATATTTTCGCCGGGTTTTGATATGGGAGGAGGTGAGTTCCCGCAAGCTGATTTTCAGTTTTGAGCTGTCCATTTCCAGTAAGGCTTCGCCCTGCTCTGTTCGTTGGTCATAGACAAAAAATTTATTTTTGATTTTACCATCAAAGGGGGCCACCACATTGATCTCTTCCAGGGGGGCCACATATCCAGAAAGGGAAACGGAATTTGCGATGGGTTGTTTGCTGACCGTAAACTGCTGCATGCCCTGGGGCGTTACCTCTTGTTCTGAGGAGGGTGCCGTTGTAAATAGGGACTCGGATAAAAAACCCATGTGCCAGAGATAAAATCCACCGCCCAAAACTCCCAGGAAAATCATCAGAATGATGGCAATTCGGATTACCTGTACCTTCTTAAGGGCAGAGGTAAGAATTGAATTGGTTTGCTCTGCCTCAAGAACTGCATTCTGGAGTTGCCGGTTGAGCTGCTTTTCATTTTCTTGAAAGTTTAGAATTTCGGTGATGTCATTGAATACGACAATCACCCCGGAAGGGTCCTGGGCCTGGTCTGATTTTAAATAGGAAATGGCCATGGAAAGCTGGACAAGTGATCCATCGGATCGTTTGAACCCAAGTGTTTCCTTTTGACCCACCGCCGACTTATACACCGCATCCAGAATGGCCTGGTTGAAGTCATCATTGCCCTCCATCTCCATCATGAATGCCATGCCAAAGGGCTGATGGATTATCTCTTCCTGGGAAAGGCCGAGAATCATGGCAGCGGCATCATTGAACATGGTGATCTTTCCTTTTAGATCCAGGGTCATCACCCCTTCCTGCATGTTGTCAATAATATTTTTGTAAAAAACTATTTCCCCGGCCATTTGTCATATTCCTTGTTGTAGTCTATCTTCCAGGTGTTAAGGGTGGTCCCCAGGGTCTTGTCCAGGGAGGTCAGGGCGTCGCGGAAGGCGATGCTGGCATTCAGCTCTTCATTTTGGGCTCTTACCAGGTCATTTTGGAAGGAGACCATCTGAAAGTTGGTTGTCCGTCCCACCTTCAGCTTTTCCCCTTCCACCTCAAGTTTCTGCTCGGAAAGTTCCCTTGCCCTTTTGGCCATACCCACCTGTTTGAGTTTTGTTTCCACTTCTCGGATGGCGTCCTGGACCTCGATGGTGATGTTCTCCGTAGTCTCATCAAGGGATAGTTCGGTTTTCTCCAGATTAATTTGGGCGCCGACAAGTCCCTGCTCCCGGGTTAGATCGCCGTAGAGGGGAATGGCAAGGTTGAGCCCGACTCGCCAGTTTTGAGTGTCTGAATTTGAACTGAGTCTCTGGTTGGCATCGGTGATGGCATAGCTGCCGACAAAATTAAGGTCCCAGAGCATGTTGTTCTGGGCAAGGACCAGGCTTATTTTTGACCGGTCCATACCCATGTTTGCATTTAAAAAATCCGATCGGTTTTCAAAGGCGGTTTTAAGGCAGATGTCAAAGTCTGGATGGACCGCTGTGGGTTCTCCTTCCTCCTTTGGTACGAGCATGGTCGCCTTGTCCATGTTCAATATTTTGAGCAGATTGAGTCTGGCACTGTCCAGGCCATTTAAGGCTGTCTCATAGGAAAATTCCTGGTTGGCCACATCGGATTCGGTTTGGATGAGTTCATTGGCCGCCATGCGCCCCACGGAAATGAAAAACTTATTCATTTCCAGCAGATCCTTTGCCCGCTGTAATGAAGATTTGGTGATTTCCAGTTGCCGGGTTGTCTGGGCATAGCTTCTAAAGGCCCTGATGGTGGCGTTTACCGTGGAGGAAATGCTGTCCTTAAGGGAGAGCAAGTTTGATTGTTCACTGAGTTCAGCCAGGGTCACAGAGGCGGTGTTCACGTCTATTCCGCCACCCTTGAGAAGGGGCTGGGTAAAATTGACGGTCCAGGTGTTGGTATCATTGCGGTTATTTGGATTAAGATTGGTTCGGGCCCAGAGATCCGATCGGTTCCAGGAGAACGCAAACCGGCCACCGGTCTCGATCATTTTTGTCACGGCAAGGTTGGCAGTAAGCCCGGTATTGTTTGACTTGGATTTTTGGGGGTCTGCGCCGGTTCGGGTGGAGGAATCGGTATAATAGGGACCGGCGGTAACGTCAACATTGGGGTTGAATTTATCCTGTGCCACCCGGAGATCAAATTTTTGTACCACCCGGTTTAAATACGCACTCTTCACAGACCGATTCAACCGTAAAGCCACATTGATGGCTTCTGCCAGGGTCATTTCCATGGTTTTTTTTGATGGCGGGGTGGCGGAGAGGGCAGGATTGAGGGAGAAAAACAGGGTAACGGAGCATATCAGAAATGCCCAGGATAATTTTTTAATAATAGATACGGACCTTATCATTTTTTCACAGTTACCCAATACCAGTGCTCCAGAAAAAAGCTAAATAGAACCCATCGATCACTAGTCGTAATATCCAAAGAAGAACTAACACTGCCTTGGGTGTATGTCAAGCATCCGTGATTTTGAAAGGCAATTGTTCCCAGGGCTGGCCTTAAATTTCGATTTTTGGTTAAATGCTTGATAAAAAGGCCGGTGTTATGGTATGGAAAACACCAGGCTGATGAGTCTTCTGTCCGTATACTTAACGGAGTCCATGTTTCCCATGGAAGGAAATTATCCTTGATTTTTAAAAGTAGCCTGATAAGAAAATTTACGGAAAAGTGATGATTGATATAGAAACGATGGCGATCTTGATTGTTGACGACATGAAAAGCATGCGTTCAATCATAAAAAAAATGCTTAGAAATTTAAAGCTGGGTAGCGCTATTTATTTCGCAGAAAACGGGATGGAAGGGCTCCGATGTTTACAGGCCAACCGTGTGGATCTGGCAATCATTGACTGGAAAATGCCGGTGATGACGGGTGCCATGATGCTGGATGCCATAAGAAGTGATCGAAAACTCAGGGATCTGCCAGTCATCATGGTGACGGCTGAATCTCAAAAAGATATTGTCCTGGATGTGGCGGAAATTGAGGTGGAGGGGTATCTTTTAAAGCCATTAACCCCGGCCTTACTGGATGAAAAAATCCGGTCCGTGGTGGAGAGGGTAAATAACCCTGATGATGCAACACGCCATGCGCGAAACGCCAGGAAGTGCCAAGATGTGGGGAACATAGAGCTTGCCATCCGACATATGGAGATGGCTGTCAAGCACAAACCATCTGCTTCCAGATTGGTTCGGAATATGGGCCTTTTACATGTCCAGGAAGGAAACATGGCGCTTGCGGAAAAATATCTGATAGATGCGGCCTTTGTAAATTCCCAGGATGCCATCACCCGTCATCATTTATGTAAATTTTATTGGAAGGCTCAAAACTACCCCCAGGCGGTTAAGTATTGGGGTGAGGTCCTCTCCCTGACCAATAAGTTTAATGAAGATGCTATCTTAGTGTGCGAACAACTATTGGAAAAGGGGTTGAAACTCCATGCCGTAAAGTTGTTTTCAAAACTCATTAAGAAAACGGAAAAAAATCTTCCTCTCAAAGAAAAAATTTTGGATTTGTGCATGGATGCGGGAGAGGTTGGCTTCTCAAGCCATCTGGTGAGCCTGTTGATGAAAGAGTTTCCTTCAAACCATGGGCTGGTGTATAAAGCGGGTCAGATTTATGAGGTATTGGGGGATGAAGACAAAGCCCTTGAATATTTTCTGGTGGCCGATCAATATACGGACTGCCCATTGGATGTTAAGCTCAAGATTGCCCGAATTTATTTTACGAAAAAGAAGATTCTCCAGGCGGATGATTATCTGGCAAGGGTACTCCGCATGGATCCCCATAACAAAGAAGCCATTACCATGAGAAGATCCATTTAGGGTAAGATCCATTTAGGATAAGACCTTTGGTCTCAATAGGCAGGTATTGGCAGGTTCCGTTGGGTATAATAATCAATGATGATCTGGTTGATTTCTCCGTTTTCTATGATTTG
The DNA here is from genome assembly GCA_964021475.1 of uncultured Desulfobacteraceae bacterium. Classification (GTDB taxonomy): domain Bacteria; phylum Desulfobacterota; class Desulfobacteria; order Desulfobacterales; family Desulfobacteraceae; genus NBML01. The sequence continues at coordinate 8,628 of CAXHYW010000029.1, forward strand.
TCGGATCACGGATTCGATTTCGTCAATCTTCTCCATTAAATGTGATTTTTTTGAAATTCCGATGAAAACATGTTTTTCTTTGCTGAAACGATAGGGGGCTACCTCAATTTTCTCTGCAGTCCCCATTTTATGAATCAGATCGATACCGACAGATTCCGGATAAATCACCGTGTCCAGCCGTCCGAGTAAAAGCTTTTCAAAATTGCCCATTACTCCGGGAAGCGGTTCTTTGTTTAATTTTTTGTCGTCATCAAATTTATGAAAGTATTTTGACCCCAGAGTGGTTCCGATTCTTAAAGGATACAGATCCCCATATGTATGAATGAGGGTGGATTTTCCCTTGGGAATAAAGAAAACAGTGTCCGATCGGTTTTTATAAGGAGGGTGGATAAAATGGATGTATTCCTCCCGTGCCGGCCTTTTCAACAAGCCGGCCATAAGGTCGATGGTGCCGTCTTTTATCAGATAAAGACGTCTTTTAAAGGGAGCATCCAGTATGAAAAGTTTGGCATTTAGACGGTTGGCAATGGCCTTTAAAATTTGGGAATCCAGGCCGTTTCGATTCTCATTTGCCACGGCAGTGCTCAGGGTATCCTGGGCCGTTGCCGTGGAGTACCCCGCAAAGAGAACCCAAAGAAAACAGCATATTAAAAATTTCATTTCTTTTCCCGTATCTGCAATTATGATCCCATCTGTTTTGGCAGTTTTTATTTATCCTAATTCCCATATATCGATCAAAAGAACAAGTGTTTCAATGCAATAATTCGTTCCATCTCTTGCCCATAGAGGGTGTGGGCGGTTTGTAAATTGATTTTTTCAAATCCAAGGGTGTCCCCGGGGGTGGTTTGTGCCACTTTCCACAGATCCGTAGAAATTACCGTGGCGATCTTGGCATATCCGCCCACCGTCTGTTCGACCAAAAGAATAATGGGTTGACCATCCGGCGGGATCTGGATGCTTCCCGGCATGGCCGGTTCAGAAACAATACTTTTGGGCATGTTTTCCTGAATGGTCAGGGGATCGCCCTGGAGGCGATATCCCATGCGGTCGGCCTTTGGGGTAACCATATAGTCGGTTTTAAACAAGGGGGTGTCGTCCATATCAAAATAGTGGTCCTGGGGGCCGGGAATAACACGGATAATAGCCTGGGTCGGATAAAGGGGGATCAATTCACCCGGAAGCGTGCGGGGTTGTTTTAAAAGGGGCGCATCCTGGGTTTCAAGTAAATCTTCTTTTGCCAGGGGCCTTCCTTTGAATCCACCGATTTTACCGCTTACATAGGTGGCAAAACTGCCCATTACCCGGGGAACCTTTATTCCACCGCTGACGGCAAGGTAGCTCCTGCACCCCTGTTGAACCATGGAGATTGTCAGCAGGTCGCCGGGCTTTACCCGGATGGATTGCCATTGTTGAATCGGCTGACCATTCAGTCTCATCCCCATTTTAGCCCCGGTGAGGGCGATGTCCATCTCTTTTTGTATTTCCATAGTCGGTCCCATGACCGTTATTTCGAGGACGGCACAGGTTTCAACATTCCCCACCAAAAGGTTTGCCGCATCAAAGGCAAAGGAATCAAGAACGCCGGAAATGGGGACACCCATTTGTTGAAATCCGAATCTTCCCCTATCCTGAACCGTTGTAAATCCGCCGGGTGTTAGAATTTTGATAGCTGTCATTGGCTTTCCTCCAGTTTTGAAATCCGGGTATATTCCTGTTCGGAGATGGGGATAAATTTGATTTTATTTCCGGCTTTATACAAAAAAGGGGTTGAACGATGGGGTGCAAAGAGTTTTAGCGGGGTTCTCCCAATAATCTGCCAACCGCCGGGGCTTGCAATGGGATACATGCCGGTCTGGTTGTTGGCAATTCCCACGGATCCTTCGGGGACAAGCATTCTGGGTGTCGTAAGTCTTGGGGTATAAAGTGTTTCATCCAGTCCGCCTAGAAACGGGAAGCCCGGTGTGAACCCCACCATATAAATAAGGTAGGCTGGGGCACAATGGCGTTGGATTACCTGGTCTTGGGTCAGTGCATGGGGGGCTTGTACGTTTTCGATGTCAGGCCCGAATCTCCCGCCGTAACAAACCGGGATCTCGACTATCTTTGCGGGTTCTGTCTCTTGGGTTTTAAGACAGGTTTCAATTGCATCAATTGCGGGACACAGTTTGTCGGGATGGGTGGTCCCTGGATCATATATCAACAAAAGGGATCGATAGGTGGGAATAATTTCCCTGACACCGGCAAGCCTTTGATCCTCAAGAGCCCTGGCCATGGCCCGAACTTTCGCATTGATCTTTGGGTCTATGCCCTCCCCAAATTCCACCAGAAGCCCTCTGTCTCCGGCCTGGCGGTACACCGCTTTTTTAAAGATGCCGGCCATGATTATTGTTTTTCCCCCATGGGTTTTACCTGAATATTATTTTCTTCCAGAACTTTTCTAATGGTTTTGACCAGGTTCACCGCCCCCAAATTATCCCCGTGTACGCAAAGGGTCTGAACTTCCAATTGAATGGGGGTGCCGTCCACAGCGGTCACAAATCCCTTTGCCATGTCCAGGGCTCTTTGGGCAACTTCTTCGGGATCGCAAATAACGGCCCCGGGCTGATTTCGGGGTACAAGGGTTCCATCTTGTGTATAGGCCCGGTCAGGAAATGCTTCGTAAACCACCTTCAACCCCAGCTCTTCGCCCATGCGCCGCATGGTTTCTCCTTTTTTCCCGGCCAGGGCAACAAAGCGCAGGGTTGGGTCAAGGTTCATAATTCCCGTGGCAATGGCCCGGGCGGTGGATTCATTTTCGACGGCTGTGAGATAAAGGGCTCCATGGGGTTTTACATGGGTAAGCCGGGTTTTGTGGACTTTGCAAAAGGCGTCAAGGGCACCGATCTGGTAAATGATATATTGTTGGGTTTCTTCCGGGGTGCAACCCATGTTTCTTCGGCCAAACCCTAAAAGATCCGGGTAACCCGGGTGGGCACCGATACCTACCTTGTTTTGAACGGCCAGTTTTACCGTTTTTTCCATTATCATGGGATCGCCTGCATGAAAGCCGCAGGCAATATTGGCCGAGGTGATATGCTGCATCACCTGCTCATCCATTCCGATGGTGTAAGCACCAAAGCTCTCTCCCATGTCGCAATTTAAATCAATGAGGGTCACTTTTCTCTCCTGGTTATTGGCTTGTCATCAAGTTTGGCAGGTACAAGGCGATTTCTGGAAAAATGGTGAGAATAGCCGTGGTTAACAACATTAAAAAGAAGAATGGCAACGCGTATCTGGCAATGTTCATGATGGGCTCGCCGGTCAATCCCTGGATGACAAAGAGGTTAAATCCAACCGGGGGGGTGATCTGGCTGACCTCCACCATTAAAATAAGATAAATGCCGAACCAGATAGGGTCAAATCCGGCAGCCACCACCATGGGCAAGGCAATGGGCAGGGTCATGACCACGATGGAAAACCCGTCCAATAGACAACCCAGCAGAATGTAGACCCCGCCCAACAGTAGCATGAGCATATAGGGAGACAGGTTCAGTCCCAGGATAGACTGGGTAATGGCCGCTGGAATTCCTAAAAATCCCATTACCCGGGATAAAAATCCGGCTCCCACAACAATGAGCATGATCATGGCATTGGTTTTAACCGCGCCCATGAGACATTCAAATATAATTTTTGTATTCATCTGGCGGTTCATGACAGCAAAGACAAAGGAGCCGAAAACACCCAGGGCGGCGGCTTCCGTTGGGGTGGCAAATCCACCGTAGATACTGCCCAGAACCATGAGGATGAGGGCGAAGGTGGGGGCCAGATCCTTTAGTCCCAGAAATCTGTCCGACCAGGAATAACTATCCTGGGTCTGGGGGGCGATTTCAGGATTTTTGATTCCCCGGTAAATAATATAGGCGGAATAAATCCCGGCCAGGAGCAACCCCGGCAAAATACCAGCCATGAACATTTTGCCGATGGAAACCTCGGCCAAAATGGCATAGATGATCATGATCAGGGAGGGGGGGATTAAAAATCCAAGGGTACCGGCACCTGCCAAAGAGCCCATGGAAAGGCTTCGGTCGTAGCCAAGTTTGTCAAATTCTGCCAGGGTAATCCGGCCCACGGTGGCGGTTGTGGCGGCGCTTGAGCCGGATACGGCTGCAAACAGGGTGCAGGAGACAATGTTCATGAGCAGCAGCCCTCCTGGCAACCGATACAGCCAGGGAACCAGGGCCTTGAAAAGTTTTTCAGAGATTCCGGATCGATAGAGGATTTCGCCCATGAGAATAAACAGGGGCAGGGCCACATATTCCCATTTTTCGATGGTGGACCACACCGATGAGGCCATGTTGCTGCCGGCGGGCAGGGTTCCGAACACGGTCAAGCCGACAAACCCCACAATGAAAAGGGAAAATCCGACCCACACGCCTGCGGACAGGGCCAGGAACAATATGCCGAACACCGCGCAGGACATGATTAAAAGATTTTCTTCCATTATAGGACCTCCTCCCGGGTTTTAATCGCCTGGCAGGTTCTGATGCTCATGGCAACCAACTGGATAAAAAAGACGCCGGCACCCAGGAGCATGATAGCCTGGGGAATCCATAGGGGGGTGTGGGTCAGGGTGCCGGAAGTGGATTCGTACCGAATGGCAGATTTTACCATCTTGAACAGATACCACCAGAGATACCCCATGAAAATCGTGGTGATCATGGTTGCCCCAGCGGTAATGACCCGGGCGGCTGACGGGGGTAAAAGTCCCAGGATCAGGGTGATTCGGATGTGTCCTTTCTCCTTGAGACAATATCCCGCCCCCAGAAAAATAATGGCAGCCAACCCATAGGCACTATACTCGTCCGCGATCAACGTTGTTTTTTGAAACAGATTCCAGATGACAATTTCCACTAGAATCAGTACGGTCATCAGTCCGAGAATAATAGCCGAAAGTTTGGCCATAAGATCGCTTATATCGTCTGCCAATTTTACAAGTGTATTCATTTGTATCACCCAGTAAATCGCCCAAATAGATGGTAGTGGACCCGTCTGGCCCACTACCAAGAGGAATCAAGCTAAATCAAGCTTAAGCAAATGCTTCTAACGGCCTGTGATCTGGTAGTACTGGGCGAGAACCGCCTGGGCATCTTTTCCTGCTTTTTTTGCCCATTGTCCCCTTAAGCTTTCACCAATCGCATTGAGTTCTGCTCTAAATTCCTTGCTGACAGGATCAATGGTCATTCCTTTTTCGATCAGGGTGGCGCGGCTTTTTCGGTCCATGTCCCCGGCAAGATTCCACATGTCATCTTCCATCTGGGTGGCTATTTCAATAACGATCTCCTGGGTTTTTTTGTCCAGTTTGTCCCAGGCCGCCTGGTTGACATTGATCATGTTCACAGGACCCACAATATTGATAGGCGTGAAAAATTTTAAAATTTCCCATGCCTTTGCATCCACTCCCGATGGGGAAGAGGTATACATGGAATCCAACAGGCCTGCTTTCATGGCGGGGTATACTTCGGAAAAGGGCATCTTTCTGGCTGCAATACCCGTGGCTTTACCAAAAGCAAGTCCGGTTCCGTCATACACTCTCATCTTCAACCCTTTCAGATCGGCTTCCGACCCGATTGCCCGCTGGGTATAGATACCGGAAAAGGGCCAGATAGAGGTATAGAGGGTTTTCTGATTAAATTT
>CAXHYW010000030.1:0-14295 GCA_964021475.1 uncultured Desulfobacteraceae bacterium
AAGGTGTTTAAAGAGGTATATATATGTCAACAATAATCAAGTCAAAACCGACATCACCCGGTAGGCGTGCTCAGGAATACCTTTCTTTCGAAGAGATTACGAAAACTAAACCTGAACGATCGCTAACGATCAGCATGAACAAGCGGGCTGGTAGAAATTGTTACGGACGAATTACCAGTAAGCATCGGGGTGGCGGGGCAAAGAAGAAATATCGTATCATCGATTTTAAACGGGATAAAGACGGAATTCCTGCCAAGGTTTCCGCCATTGAATATGACCCAAATAGAAGCGCCAGAATAGCCTTGTTGGTATATGCTGACGGAGAAAAACGGTATATTCTAGCACCCTTGGAAGTTAACGTGGGTGATATTCTGGAAACAGGATCGGAAGCGGATATTAAACCGGGCAATTGCTTGCCCATTGAAAATATTCCCACTGGTACCAGAATCCATAACATCGAACTCAAGCAAAACAAAGGTGGCCAGATTGTTAGAAGTGCTGGCGCATATGCCAGGCTCATGGCCAAGGAAGGTACATACGCTCAGGTGTTGTTGCCTTCTGGTGAAGTTCGATTGATTCACGTTAAGTGTAAAGCCACCATCGGTAGGGTCGGCAATGAAAAACATGGAGATGTGAGCATCGGTAAGGCAGGTCGATCTAGATGGATGGGGAAACGTCCCTCTGTCCGGGGGGTTGCCATGAACCCGGTGGATCATCCAATGGGTGGTGGTGAAGGCCGTTCATCTGGTGGTCGTCAACCCTGTTCTCCCTGGGGTGTTCCATCAAAAGGTAAGCGGACCAGGAATAATGCCAGAACAGATCGGTATATTGTTAAAAGAAGGGCTAAGAGAAAATAATAGGTGAATAATTATGCCAAGATCATTAAAAAAAGGACCCTACATTGCATCTGAACTTTTAAAGAAAGTTCTTGAAGCAAATAAGGTTAAAAACAATAAAGTCATTAAAACCTGGTCTAGAAGATCAACCATCTTCCCTGAAATGGTAGGTATTACCTTTGCCGTTCATAATGGAAAAAAATTCATTCCTGTTTTTGTTTCTGAAAATATGGTCGGTCATAAGCTTGGTGAATTTTCACCTACAAGAACATTTTGGGGTCATGCTGGAGATAAGAAATCCAAGCGGTAATCTTCGCCTCATGATTAAAGGACTAATGATATGGAAGTAAAAGCAACTACAAGACATACAAGGACTTCAGCACTGAAGCTTCGGTTGCCAATCGCTGAAGTGAAAGGTAAAAGTGCGGGACAGGCGCTGACAATCCTTAAGTTTATGCCGGTTAAGGCTGCCGGAATCATTTACAAAACATTGCAATCAGCAATTGCCAATGCCGAGCATAACAACGAACTGGACGTGGACAAACTGGTTGTAAAGAATATCTTCGTCGATCAGGGCGCTACCATGAAACGGTTCAGACCACGCGCCAGGGGTAGAGCCAGTCGGATTTTGAAACGAACCAGTCACATAACAGTTATCGTTAGCGAAACTGTTTAAGTAAGGAGGAACAGGCTTGGGCCAGAAAGTACATCCTACCGGATTAAGATTAGGCATCATCAGGACATGGGATTCTAGATGGTATGCAGACAAAGAGTATGCTTCTTTTGTAGAAGAAGACTTCAAAGTCAGAAAATTTCTGAAAAAGAAACTCTATCATGCTGGCATATCAAAAATAGAAATCGAACGATTTTCAAAACAGATCAGACTTCGGGTGTTTGCCGCAAGACCGGGTATCATCATCGGTAAAAAAGGAGCTGAAATCGCATTGCTCAAAAAAGAACTTGAGAATATGATTGTGCCAACCGTTCTTATTGATATCAAAGAAGTCAGGCGGCCAGAAATCGACGCACAGCTTGTTGCTGAGAACATCGCCCAGCAACTGGAAAGGAGAATCGCGTTTAGACGGGCCATGAAAAGAAGCGTTTCTACTGCCATGCGATTCGGCGCTAAAGGGATCAAGATTATTTGTTCCGGCCGTCTTGGCGGAGCAGAAATGGCAAGAACCGAATGGTACAAAGAAGGAAGGATTCCACTGCATACATTGCGGGCTGACGTGGATTACGGCTTTATAGAAGCTAAGACCACCTATGGGCTGATTGGTATCAAGACCTTTGTTTTTAAAGGTGAGGTGTTGCGTCCTGGTGAACAGGCTTTGGCGGAAAAATAGAGGTGATTAGGAGAAAAAGTAAATGCTTAGTCCAAAAAATGTAAAATTCCGTAAAGAATTCCGCGGTAGAACAAAGGGAGTGCCCTCAAGGGGAAACACCCTGAGTTTCGGTGACTTCGGTCTCCAGGCGGTTGAATGCGGCTATATAAATGCAAGACAAATAGAAGCGGCCAGAGTCGCAATGACCAGACATGCAAAAAGAGCTGGTAAAAGCTGGATCCGGTTTTTTCCTGATCATCCGGTTACAAAAAAACCTGCAGAGGTTAGGATGGGTAAGGGGAAGGGAGCAACCGATGCCTGGGTGGCAAGAATTAAACCCGGCAAGATCCTTTATGAGATGGAAGGAATTCCAAGAGACCTGGCAAAAGAAGCCCTCAGGCTTGCTGCAAGAAAACTTTCCATTAAAACACGTTTTGTGGAAAGGAGTTAATAAAGATGAAACTTGCAGAAATAAGAGAGATGGGTGCGGATCAGGTTAAAGAGAAGCTTGTTGAACTCAAGAAAGAATTGTTCAATCTTCGTTTTCAAAATGGTGTAGGCCAACTTGAGAATACAGCGACCCTTTCAAATGTTAAGAAAGATATTGCCAGACTCTATACAATATCAAAAGAAATGAATTTAAACATTATTTAATGTAAGAGTTATATAGATATGGAAAATATTCAAAATAATAAAAAAGAGCTCATGGGGCTGATTGTATCTGATAAGATGGATAAATCAGTGGTTGTCAGGGTCGAAAGATTCATTCAACATAAAGTTTATAAAAAGTTCATCAGACGGTACAAAAAGTATCATGCACATGATGAAACAAATGAGTGCCAGATTGGTGATGAAGTCAAGATCATCGAGACCAGGCCTTTGAGTAAGCTTAAGCGGTTCCGGGTGACCGAGATCGTTAAAAAAGCAGTATAGCGAAAGGAGTTACTAAATGATTCAAACCGAAAGCAGACTTACTGTGGCAGATAACTCCGGCGCAAAAGAACTGTACTGCATTAAAGTACTGGGCGGGTCCAAACGAAGGTACGCCAGCATTGGAGATATCATAGTCGTTTCTGTCAAAGAGGCAATCCCCAATGCAAAGGTTAGCAAGGGGGACGTTGTCAGGGCAGTCATTGTAAGAACTAAAAAAGAGATTGCCAGGCCAGACGGGTCATCCATTAGATTTGATGACAACTCTGCAGTAATCTTAAGTAAAAATAATGAACCGATAGGCACCCGTATTTTTGGTCCGGTGGCAAGAGAATTAAGGGCTAAAAGATTTATGAAAATAGTCTCTCTGGCCCCTGACGTACTATAATGATCGGGTTATTGGAGAAAAATTCATGGAAGCTGTAAAAATAAGAATTAAAAAAGATGACAAGGTTAAGGTACTCACCGGAAAAGACAAGGGTAAGATCGGGAAAGTATTGAAAGTTGTCAAAAAAACCAACCGCGTTGTTGTTGAAAACATTAACGTTGTGAAAGTCCATCAGAGACCTACGCAGGCAAATCCACAGGGTGGCATTGTTGATAAAACCATGCCGATTAATGTGTCCAATCTTATGGTCATGTGTAACTCCTGTGTGAAAGCTACTCGGATTGGAATCAAACAACTGGAAGATGGTAAACGGGTCAGAATCTGCAAAAAATGTAACCAGCAGATAGATTCATAAGACCAAAGCCGGAGAGAATAAATGACCACTCTTAAGGAAAAATATATTAACGAAGTTGTTCCCAAGCTTAGAGAAACCTTTAAATATGAAAATATTTCACAGGTACCTAAGATTGAGAAAATCGTATTAAACATGGGATTGGGTGAAGCGGTAAGAAATCCAAAAATTGTTGAAGTCGCCGCCCAGGAACTGACATTGATCGCTGGTCAAAAAACGGTTGTGACAAGGGCCAAAAAACCCATTGCCAACTTTAAATTGCGAGCGGATCTCCCCATCGGTTGTAAGGTTACCCTGCGCCGTGGGAAAATGTATGATTTTTTTGAAAGACTTGTTAATATAGCACTACCTCGTGTGAGGGATTTTAGAGGAATACCAAGTAAATCCTTTGATGGCCGTGGCAATTTTTCCATGGGTATCACGGAACACATTATATTCCCTGAAATTGACTATGATAAGACCGAGAGTATTAAGGGTCTTAATATTACAGTTGTTACCACAGCTAAAACCGATGAAGAAGGCAGAGTTTTCCTGAAACTTATGGGAATGCCCTTCAAAAACTAAGGTTCTCAAGGAGGAAAGCTTGGCTAAAAAATCTTTAATCGCAAAAGCGGGCAGAACACCAAAATTTGCTGTACGTGCGTATAACAGATGCCCCTTATGCGGTAGACCAAGAGGATTTATCAGAAAAGCTGGTATTTGCAGAATTTGTTTCCGGACACTTGCTTCTCAAGGCAATTTACCCGGCGTTACCAAATCAAGTTGGTAAAACACTATTCTACAATAAAATTTCAATAACAAATTTGAAACCAAATTTTATTACCAGCGGATTTTAAGGAGATTAAAAAATGGCAATTAGTGATCCAATTGCAGACATGCTAACTAGCATAAGAAATGGTGGAAAAGCAAGTCTTGCTCAAGTGGATATCCCCGGATCAACGATTAAAGTTGAATTGGTCCGGGTGCTTAAAGAACAAGGATATATCAAAGATTACAAATTCCTTGAGAATGAGACACAGGGAGTCCTGCGTATCTATCTAAAATATGTTTCTGAAGGCAAACCCACAATTTATGGTATTGACAGAGTCAGTAAACCTTCCTGCAGGGTTTACAACAAGGCAAAACAGATTAAGCCGGTTTTAAACGGCCTGGGTATCTCCATCGTTTCAACTTCTAAGGGGTTGATGACGGATAAACAGGCTAAAGAAGCGAACGTCGGCGGTGAAATTCTTTGTAACGTATGGTAAGACAGGAGTAAAATATGTCTAGAATAGGAAAACAGCCGGTTCAGCTTCCAGATAAGGTAGTTATTACCCTTGATGGAGACACGATTCTTGTAAAAGGGCCTAAAGGCCAGCTTGATCGAAAACTTCACCCGGCAATTGATATAGAAATAAATGATAATGTTTTAAATGTTAAAACAGATCTCACTGATAAGAAAAAATTGGCGCTTCAAGGACTTTTCAGGTCTTTGATCTTTAATATGGTCACCGGTGTAACTACGGGATATGAAAAGAAGCTTCTGCTTTCAGGAATCGGATATCGTGCTGAAACAAGCGGAAAAAAACTTGTACTGAATGTCGGATATTCAAATCCGGTTAATTTTGAGCTTCCCGACGGAATCTCTGCCAGTGTTGAGAAAAATACAGAAATTACATTGACTTGTATTGACAAAGAACTTCTTGGCCAGGCGGCAGCCAATATCAGAGCCATAAGACCTCCCGAGCCCTACAAAGGCAAAGGCATTATGTATTCGGATGAAAGAATTATCAGAAAAGCTGGTAAGACTGCTGGTAAAGACAAATAGGTGGGAAACTAAAGATTATGGGAAATACATCACCAAGGCTTGTATCAAGGCTTAAAAGAAAAAGACGAATCAGAAAGAGTATTTTTGGAAAGCAGGATCGTCCGAGAATGAGTGTTTTCAGAACTGCAAAACATATTTATGCACAGATCGTTGATGACACAAAAGGGGTAACTCTTGTATCGGCATCTACCATGGATAAAGAATACAAAGAAAATCCTGTGACCGGTAAAAAACAGGATGTTGCAAAAGCGGTTGGAAACCTTATCGGCAAAAGAGCTATGGATAAAGGAATTACACAAGTTGTTCTGGACAGGAACGGTTTCCTCTATCACGGTCGTATCAAAGCGCTTTCAGACGCGGCCCGCGAAGCCGGTTTGATATTCTAAATAAGGAGGAAGACCCTTGGCAAGACAAGAAAAGATGGAAGATAGTGGATTAATAGATAAGGTTGTACGAATCAACCGTGTTGCAAAAGTTGTAAAAGGTGGTCGAAATTTTACCTTTAGTGCTTTGGTCGTGGTTGGGGATGGTGAAGGAAGTGTAGGTTACGGTCTAGGAAAAGCCAAAGAAGTTCCTGAAGCGATAAAAAAGGGTACGGAAAAAGCCAAACGAAATATGGTTAAAATTTCCCTTTTAAATGGTACAGTACCTTTTGAGGTTGTCGGTCACGCCGGCGCCGGTCGCGTACTTCTGAAACCCGCTTCTCCTGGAACAGGACTGATAGCAGGTGGCGGTATTCGTGCGGTTCTTGAGGCGGTAGGTGTTACGGACATCCTTACCAAATGTATCGGTACCCACAACACCCAAAATATTGTCAGAGCAACCATGGCTGGTCTCCAGTCTCTTTGTTCCAAGGAAGAAGTTGCTAGAAGACGTGGTCTTAGACCTGAAGATATATAAAGAGGCTTGCAATGACTGAAAAAGTGAAAATTACACAGATAAGAAGCACCATCGGTCGTCCCGCTGTGCAAGGACGAATTATTCGATCCCTTGGCATCAGACGGATGCATCATACGGTAGAGCATAAAAATGATCCTGTCATAATAGGACAGATTAACAAAGTTTCACACCTGGTGAAAGTAGAGGAGGTGTAATATGCAGCTTCATGATTTAGCACCTGCTCCCGGGAGCAGAAAAAAACGAAAAAGAATTGGTAGAGGCCCGGGTTCCGGTATGGGTAAAACTTCCGGCAAGGGACACAAAGGTCTTAAGGCCCGTTCCGGCGGAAATGTAAGACCCGGATTTGAAGGTGGTCAGATGCCAATCTATAGAAGGCTTCCCAAAAGAGGCTTTACCAATATATTTAAAAAGCAATATGCTGTTTTAAATATTCGTGATCTGGAAAGATTTGATGATGGGGCAACCATAGATATGGATGCCCTAAGACAGGTCGGTCTGGTCAAAGGTAAAGTTGACGGAGCAAAGCTTCTCGGAAATGGCGACACACAAAAGAAATTTGTTTTAAAGGCTATTCTTGTCTCCAAAACGGCTAAAGAAAAGATCGAATCGGCTGGCGGAAGCATAGAATAAGGCATGTGTCAAATAATTGATATCAAAGTGATGTAAGGATATTATTAATGATCGAGAACAGCTACCAGAATTTATTTAAACTTCCTGATCTCAAACGGAAACTATTGGTTACACTTGCATTATTGTTTGTGTATCGTGTCGGTGTTCATGTGCCGACACCCGGGATTGATGGGGCAGCATTGTCTTCCTTTTTTGCATCTGCATCAGGGACCTTATTCTCAATGTTTAATATGTTCTCAGGAGGCGCTTTGGAAAGATTATCCATTTTTGCCCTTGGGATAATGCCTTATATCAGTTCATCTATTATTTTAGAATTAATGACTGTGGTGGTTCCCCATCTTGAGCAATTGAAAAAAGAAGGGGATGCGGGGCGTAAGAAGAAAACCCAGTATACTCGATATGGAACGGTTGTCCTTAGTATTATTCAAGGGTTCGGCATCAGTGTGGGGCTTGAAGCAATGTCTTCTCCTGCTGGCGTTGCCATCGTGCCATATCCGGGATGGGGATTCCGTTTGGTTACCATTATCACCTTGACGGCTGGTACTGCATTTATTATGTGGTTGGGGGAACAGATTACCGAGCGAGGTATCGGTAACGGTATCTCCTTGATAATTTTTGCGGGTATTGTTGCCAACATGCCGTCAGCTTTAGGAAATACAGTTCGATTGATGAGTACCGGTGAGATGGGCGTTTTCTCGCTCATCCTGCTGATTGTTCTGATGGTGGGTGTTGTCGCCTGTATCATTTATATGGAACAGGCCCAGCGTCGGATACCGGTGCACTACGCAAAGCGTGTTGTGGGTCGCAAAATGTATGGAGGACAGACATCTCATCTTCCATTGAAGATTAATACAGCCGGTGTAATTCCACCGATTTTTGCATCTTCTATTATCATGTTTCCGACCACTTTGGCGCAGTTTATTAATATGCCGATTATGCAGACGATTGCGGCCTTGTTCAGTCCTGGTACCGTCTGGTACTATCTTCTATACATCGGATTTATCATCTTTTTCTGCTTTTTTTATACAGCGGTTCAGTTTAATCCAGACGATGTCGCTGAAAATATGAAAAAGAACGGGGGATATATTCCTGGCATTAGACCTGGGAAAAAGACCTCTGAATACATTGACAAGGTTTTGACACGAATTACCGTTGGCGGCGCCCTTTATGTTTCAGCCGTCTGTGTTCTGCCAACCATGCTGATGAATAAATTCAATGTTCCGTTTTTTTTCGGCGGTACTGCCCTATTGATAGTAGTTGGTGTTTCTATCGATACCATTTCCCAGATTGAGTCCCATCTGATATCTGGTAATTATGACGGCTTTATGGGAAGGTCTGGAGCAAAACGAATCAAGGGTAGATCCTGATTAACGATTCTAAACCAATAGGAGATGAAATAAGATTATGGCAAAAGAAGAACCCATCAAAGTTGACGGGAAAGTATTAGAAACGCTGCCAAATGCCATGTTCAAAGTTGAGTTGGAAAACAAGCATGTTCTGCTGGCTCATATTTCCGGGAAAATGAGAATGCATTTTATCAAGATTCTACCCGGGGACAGGGTGACAGTCGAAATATCACCCTATGATTTAAGCCGGGGCAGAATTACATATAGATTCAAATAATTTTTTACCAAAAAAATACAAATTGATAAAAAATACAAATTGATATTAGGAGCAAATGGATGAAAGTTAGAGCATCTGTTAAAAAAATTTGCAGAGATTGCAAAGTGATTAAAAGACGTGGTGTCATAAGAGTCATTTGTATAAACAAACGCCATAAACAGCGTCAGGGATAGGGGGAAGGAAATTTGGCACGTATTGCAGGAGTAGATTTACCAAGAGATAAACACGCATGGATCGCCTTGACCTATATTTATGGTATCGGAGGCAACAGATCAAAGTTGATACTGGAAAAAACAGGTATTGATCCTACAACAAAAGCAAATGATCTTACAGAAGTTCAGGTGAATGAGATTAGAAAAGTCATTGATGCTGAATACAAAGTTGAGGGTGAGCTTAGGTCAGAAGTATCCATGAATATCAAGCGATTGATGGATCTCGGGTGTTACAGAGGTCTTCGTCATCGTAGAGGGCTTCCCTGTCGTGGTCAGCGGACCAGTACAAATGCCAGGACCCGAAAAGGCCCGAAGCGAACAGCAGTTAAAAAGAAAAAGTAGTATAATTTAAAAAGGTACTAATGTAATGGTAAAAAAGACTAAAAAAGCGGCATCCAAAAAACGAGTGCGAAAGAATATTTCCACAGGTATTGTGCATATTCAATCCACGTTTAACAATACCATTGTCACAATTGCCGATGAAAATGGCAACACCATATCATGGTCCAGTTCAGGCGTTCAGGGATTTAAAGGTTCCAGAAAAAGTACTCCTTTTGCTGCTAAACTTGTGGCTGAAGATGCCGGGGCAAAAGCCATGGAGCATGGGCTTAAAAATATCGGCGTATATGTAAAAGGGCCCGGACCTGGAAGAGAATCTGCTTTAAGAGCGCTTCACGCACTTGGATTCAATATTTCCATGATCAAGGATGTTACACCGGTTCCCCATAATGGATGCCGGGCGCCTAAAAGAAGAAGAGTATAAATACAATAGAATTAAGCTCTTGGAGTGATAAAGGAGGAGAACGTTGGCAAGATATACAGGATCAGTTTGCCGTCAGTGCAGACGAGAGAATATGAAGCTTTTTTTGAAAGGCGACCGTTGCTTTTCAGATAAATGCAGTTATGACAGAAGGGGTTACCCACCTGGGCAACATGGCCAGAGAAGAAGTAAACAGTCTGATTATGGAATCCAGCTCAGAGAAAAACAGAAGGTTCGCCGAATTTATGGGATTTCTGAAAAACAATTCAGAATTGCATTTAAACGAGCAGATCGAATTAAAGGTATCACAGGTACCACCCTGTTATGCCTTCTGGAAACCCGCATGGACAATACTGTTTTCAGAATGGGATTTGTAAATTCCAGAACCCAGGGAAGACATTTTGTTCGCCATAATCATTTCACGGTAAATGGTAAAAAGGTAAACATCCCTTCTTACCAGGTGAAAAAAGGGGATATCATAGAATTGCGCGAAAAATCTCGCACCGTTCAGGCTATCTCCGATTCCTTGGATGCCATTGTCAGAAGAGGAATTCCTGCGTGGTTGGAAATTAATAAAGATGATTTCAAAGGTACAGTTGTTGGTGTTCCAACACGCGAGGATATTACCCTTCCGATTCAGGAACAATTGATAGTTGAGCTATATTCAAAATAGGTACATCATTCTATATGGTTTATTCAAATATTTATTCAGGAGATTTAGATGTCATCTGAAAAACTAGCATATGTAAACTGGCGAGAGATGATCAAGCCGGAAAAGCTTGATGTTACCACTACTTCAACATATGGCAAATTCGTATGCGAACCCCTTGAGAGGGGATATGGTATTACAATCGGTAACTCTCTGCGACGAATCATTTTGTCATCTATATACGGCGCTGCCATTGTATCTGTGAAATTTGATGATGCCCTTCATGAATATAGCGTTATATCTGATGTTCGGGAAGATGTTTCTGAGATTATTTTAAACTTGAAAGAGTTAAAACTTAAGGTCGATGATACGGAAGATAAAATACTGACCTTGCAGGCTAAGGGTGAAGGAAGCGTCACTGGTGCTGATATTATCAGCCCTGATGGCAAAATTGAAATCCTTAATCCAGAGCAACACATTGCGCTATTATCTAAAAATGGTGTGTTGAACATGACAATGGTTGTTAAAATGGGTAAAGGATATTCCTTGGCTTCTGGTAATAAAGATGATGATGCCCCCATGGGTACCATCCCCATTGATTCCGTCTTTTCACCCATTAAACGTGTCAAATATGTCGTCGGTACCTCCAGAATCGGTCACAAAACCGATTATGATAAACTCACCCTGGAAGTCTGGACGGATGGCAGTGTCACGCCAGATGATTCTGTTGCTTTTGGTGCAAAGATTCTTAAAGAACAGATGAACCCCTTCATCAATTTTGATGAGGAGATGGAACCCGATGACATTGAAGTGAATCCCGACGATGCAGACGGGGGATTTAATGAAAATATTTATCGGTCAGTAGATGAACTTGAGCTATCTGTGAGAAGTTCCAATTGCCTGAAAAATGCGAGGATTAACACTATTTATCAGCTGGTTCAAAAAACAGATGGAGAAATGCTTAAAACCAAGAATTTTGGTCGAAAATCCTTGAACGAAATCAAGGAAGTCCTGCATACCATGGAACTTTCCCTGGGCATGGACCTTGAAGGATTTGAACCGCCAGAAGATGAGAACATTCAGGAAGGAGAGTAAATTCCATGAAACATAGAAAATCGGTATTAAAACTGAACAGGACCTCCAGCCATAGAAAGGCTATGTTTAGAAACATGGTAACTTCTCTGTTCAAACACAGCAGCATCAAAACCACTGAAGCCAAAGCAAAAGGTTTGCGGTCCATTGCAGACAAAATGATTACCCTGGCAAAACGTGGCGATCTACACGCTAGAAGACAAGCATTGTCTTACATTCAAGAAAAAGATGTGGTGCATTCGCTATTTGATGTTGTTGTAGAGAAGTTTGCTTCAAGACAGGGCGGTTATACAAGAATTACAAAGCTTGGACCCAGAAAAGGTGATGTTGCCTCCATGGTCCAGATTGAACTGATTTTAGACTGATCACTCTTACGTCCTAGCGGCGATTCATTCCCTGGTAAGTTTCTTACCAGGGAATTTTTTTTTAAAAGGCCGTCTTTAAATTATATTTTGAGTGTTAACTTGTGGCTATTCAAAAGCCAATTATTGGGTGTCTAACACCTCTCTCATGATGAACAAAAGATCCTGGTTTTGCAGTGGTTTTTGAAGATATCGGGTTATCCCAATTTCCATGGCTTGGGTTTTGGAAATATTCTCGCTATAACCGGTACATAAAATAATCGGTACTGTATTTTTGATTAGGAGCACCTCCTTGGAGAGTTCATACCCTGTCATCAGTGGCATGGTCATATCTGTAATGATCAGATCAAAGCGATCTGGATCAAGTTTGAATTGGGTGAGGGCTTCTTCTCCATTTTTAAAAGAATGGGCGGTATAACCGAAATCTTCCAACAGATCCTTTGTCAGCATTCGGATATCTTCTTCATCGTCAACCACCATGATTGTTTCACTTCCTCCTACGGGTTCGCCAATAGGACTCGGCAATTGCTGCGTGCCGGCTGATTTTTTTTCAACCACGGGTAAATAAATGATAAAATGGGAACCAATTCCCAATTGACTATCCACATGAATCTTTCCTTCATGCTCTTCAATAATAGCATGGACCAGAGCGAGTCCAAAACCAGTACCCCGCCCGACTTCTTTTGTAGTGAAATAGGGATCAAATGCTTTGTCCAGCGTGTGTTTGTCCATTCCATGTCCGGTATCTTTGACCTCAATTTTGAGATAAGGGGAGGGGCCTGGAAGATCCACGGGCTGATCCATTAGTTGGCCAATCCCAACCTCCTGGAGCCGTACGCTTAAGATGCCACCGGTTTCAAGCATGGAATGATAGGCATTGGTACACAGATTCATAATCACCTGGTGCATTTGCGTGGGGTCCGCCATCACCATGGAATTGGATTGAATATCAATTTTTATATCAATGGTCGTGGGAATGGATGATCTTATCAATTTGAGAGCTTCTTTTATTATTAAATGGATCTTTAAGGGATGTTTTTTGACCTCTGTCTGGCGACTGAAGGTCAATATCTGTTGAATCAGTCCTGCAGCACGCTGGGCTCCTTTAACGATTTGTGAAATGTATTTCTTAGCTTTTTCCGGAGTATGAATGGTCATCTGCGCCAATTGGGAATAGCCGAAAATACTGGATAGAATATTATTGAAATCATGGGCAATGCCACCGGCCAATGTTCCAATTGCTTCCATTTTCTGGGATTTTTCAAGCTGAACAGCCAGGTGACGACGTTCCAGGTCCGCCTGTTTCAGTGTTGTGATATCCCGTCCTTCTGCAATGATAAATTCTATTTCATTGGCACTATTATATACCGCTTTTACGGAAAAATCGATATTTTTGATGTCGCCGTTTCCATCTATGTTGGTTGTTTCAATTCTTACAAATTCACCATTTGTTGCCCTTTTAATGGCCTCTTTAAGATCCTTTCGACTATTGGTGTCGTGTTGCCACCAGGGAGTTTCCCAAAAAGGTTTATAAAGGACATTAACTTCCAAGCAACCGGCAAAATCAAGGGCACTTTTATTGACCTCTTCAAGAATCCCGTAAGGGGATAAAATAGCCATTAATTGAAATGACTGATTAAATAGCCCTCTTAGCTTAAGTTCGTTTTCCACCAGTGCCGCCTGGGTTGTAATGGTTTTTTGTATTTCGTTGTTCAATTTTTCATGGTAATCCTCCAACCGGTCCATGAAAGAATTAAAATGGGTGGATAATTTGCCGAGTTCATCTGGAGAGTCGTACTCCATCCTCACTGAAAAATCCCCCTGGGATCCGGCTTCTAATTTTTGAATTAATGTTTCCAGCGGTTTGGTGGCCAAGCGACTGATGAAAAAGGTCAGAAGAATGGTGAAGATTAATGTAACTGCAAGGCCCGCGGCTATAAACATTTTAAATGTTATCAAAGGAGAAAAAACTTCTTCTACATAGCTTGTGGAGGCGATGATCCATTTAAATTGGGATAAATATTTGAAAAAAATGATTTTTTCCCGGGGGTGAGACTCTGTTGGGTTTTGCCAGAAATATCTGAGTTTTCCGCTCTTTAGAGCGATTATCTTCTTGATAAACTGGCTGTTACCACTGTTTTGTTCAAGTAAGTTTTGTCCCTGAAGCGTTGGGTGGATAAGGGCTTTACCCGTTCTATCCATCACAAAAGCATATCCGGTTTTCCCAGATTTGAAAGAAAGGATACTTTCTTTGAAATCGTTGATATCCATCAGATAGGTGAATTCGTCCCGATAGGTGGACACGGAAATGATCCAGTCCAAGGGCTTATAATATACCATATAAAGCGCTTTGGCCCTTTCATTTTTTTCTCCCGGATTTTTCCAGTAATATTCCAGGTATCCTTCTTTTGTCTTTAATTGCTGTTTAA
>CAXHYW010000031.1:0-14284 GCA_964021475.1 uncultured Desulfobacteraceae bacterium
GACATGAGTGGTCTTGATACATTGCCGGCATCTGGGAAACTGGACAGGAAGGTTTTCCGACAAAAACTGAACAAGCTGCATTATATCTGTCTTCCCTATGAAACAGAGCATTATCAATGGTCTGCCTCTGGGGTTCTTCTTGATGCTGTCTGTTGGGAAAAGCCTGTTATTGCCAGATCCGTTCCCATGATTAAGGATCTTTTCACCCGATTTGGGAATATTGGGTATCTGTTTGACTCAGATGATGAGTATTATGATATCATTGAAAATTTGAGCAGGAATTTTTCATCGGATTCCTATACGGAGCAGGTAGGAAACATGAAAAAAATCAAGGCCCAAAGATCCCTGGACAATCTTGCTGCCCAATATCTTGGCTTCACAAGGGGTAGACAGGCAAGATGAGCCGATTCAGCCACAATGTATTGTTCAACCAACTGGGGTTCATTGTATCGGCAGGGTGTGCTTTTGTTATTTCACCCATTACGGTGAGGGCTTTGGGAAATGAGTCATATGGTATCTGGTCTTTGCTGATTTCTTTTTCAGGGCATTATGGTTTGTTGACATTCGGCCTTCAGAGTGCTTTGTCCAGATATCTTGCCTATTCCCTTGCCCAAAAGGATGACAAAGCGGTAAACGGGTATTTTAATACTGCTTTGGCAGCTTTAGGGGTATCTGCTCTGATTGCGGTCTGTGCCGGAGGGGTAATTGCCTTTTCTCTGGAGCATTTTTTTATAATTCCTGCGGCTCGGATTGAGGAGACCAGACTCACCTGCATTGTGATTTCCTTTACAGCGGGCATGACATTTTTAACAGCCCCATTCAATGGGGTTTTGGTGGGGGCCAGGCGATTCGGTCTGGTGAATATGATTGGGATCAGTTCCACCCTTGTCCGGACCCTCCTGGTATATCTTCTTTTAAAACAGGGTTACGGCATTCTTCATCTGGCCTTACTGACCCTGGGAATGACAATGGCTGTGGGGCTATTCCAAATAGGTGCGGTGCGGTTTGCCTTTAATCGCCTGGCGATGGGCTGGCAATTTATTACCCGGGCATGTTTCAGGGATCTGGTCAATTTCGGACTCAAAGCCTTTACCGTGAACTTTGCTGTTATTCTGGTCTATCAATGCGACCTCATTGTTATCGGGGTATTTTTGCCTCCTGAAAGGATTACCATCTACAGCCTTGGGCTGACCCTTATTACCTATTATATCCAATTGATCAATTCAGGGGTGGGGGTACTCACCACCCACCTTGTGGGGATTTTTGCGGGCAAAGGCATTTCAGGTGTTCGGGATATTTTTCTACCGGTGAGCACCCTTCTTTTTGTGATTGCCGGTGTTATTGTCTCCGGCTGCATCATCTACGGAGAGTCTTTCTACCTGCTGTGGATGGGACCGGAATATTCTGAAGCAGCCTGGTTTATGGTGCTGCTCATGGTGCCCCAGTTTTTTGCAACCGGTACCCGTATCTGTACAAGCCTGCTCATTGCCACCAACACCATTGGGCCCATGGCCAAGTTTGCCATTGTTGAAGGTATTTTCAACCTTTTTCTAAGCCTGGTGCTGGTTCAGTTCCTGGGTTTAAAAGGGGTGGCTTGGGGAACCATGATTCCCAATATGATCAACAGCCTGGTGATTTTGCCCTGGCTAGCCCTTGGACAAGTGAAAATTCCCTTGAGGACTTTTTTCTATAAGGCCCTGTGTCCAGGATTGATCACGTGGACTGTAGGTATGGCTGTGGGATATCTGAGCCTCTCTATCATGGCTGCAGAGGCCTGGCTGACATTTGGG
This sequence comes from uncultured Desulfobacteraceae bacterium, assembly GCA_964021475.1. GTDB lineage: Bacteria > Desulfobacterota > Desulfobacteria > Desulfobacterales > Desulfobacteraceae > NBML01. The sequence continues at coordinate 1,791 of CAXHYW010000031.1, forward strand.
ATGAGCGTGGCAATGACCACCCTTCTTATGGGGGGGGTATCCATGTTGGTATTAAAACTCTGGGGCATCCGGCTTAAGGCATTATTGGGACAATTAACCTGAAAAGATGGGGGATAAGCGTGTGGATAAAAGGGAGGGACCCAATGATTTGCCAGTTGTCAGTGTTATTATCTCTGTCTATAATAGTGAGACTTTCATAGGGACGACCCTGGCCAGTGTATGGAATCAGACCTTTCAATCCTATGAGATTATTGTGGTGGATGACGGGTCAACAGACGACACTGCAGGGGTATTGGCTCCCTTTCAAGAGAGGATTCAATATGTTTATCAGCATAATCAAGGGGTCTCTGCGGCCCGGAATGCCGGTGCTAAAAAAGCCAGGGGTAAATACCTGGCTTTTTTGGATCATGATGATTTGTGGGGGGCTCAGAAACTGGAAAAACAGGTTGAGGCTTATGAGCGCCATCCGGATGCCGGTTTTGTGTTCACAGAAGGGGTCTCTTTTAACCATACAGGGATCATTAACCCGGGTCTGAGTTTTAATTATCTCAAGGAATGGATCTGTTCTAATTCCTCCCCAAAGAATATCTCCAGCACCCAGGTCGTCATAAAAGGGGATTTATTTCATGATCTCATACAGAGAAATTCTGTAGCCACAAGCTCTGCTGTCATCATTAATACCGATTTGTTCAGAGCCTTGGGCGGATTTAATACGGCCATTCCAATAGGCGAGGATTATGACCTCTATCTGAGGCTTGCCCGCAACCATCCTGCAGTATTTATTCATTGCCCCCTGTTTTTTTACCGGGTGAGTGACCTGAGCCTTTCCGGGAGCCTGGATGAAAGGGGAAATACCTGGAGAACAGCTGCTATCCAGGTGTTGGAGGGGCAGATTCCTTTATATCCGGATGAAATCAAGAAGCTTATTTGTTTATCTCTGTCACAAAAGTATTTTGAAACAGGTTATTTTTATTATGACAAAGGTGAACTTAACAAAGCCAAGAAACGGTTTCAGCGGGCATGGCAATTGCGTAAAACAGATGTGAGATCTCTTGTGTACTGGCTTGCTACCTGGTTACTGCCAGATGGGGTTCAAAAAATAAGAGCGGTGAAACAAAGGCGCATGCCGGAATAATCACCGGATAAAAAACCATTCTAAAGGGCGTGAATGCACATCTGAATACCCATAACCTTCCAAAACCATTTCTTTGAGCCCCTTAGGGGGCTCAATAAAATTTTCAATCACAGCTTTGGCAAACAATCCCCTGGCCTGCTTGGCTCTAACAGAGGCGTTTTTTAATTTACCCTTTCCCTGAATTGACGGACACAAAATTATGCTGGCAAGCATCGGGTTAACAACAAATTTGATAGCTCGACCGCCTCCCCCAGCTTAAAAAAATTGCAAACTGTTAAAAGCGGAGAATATCCTAATCACACAAAGCTCTCGAGGTATTCAAGAAAAGGCTCCTTTATTGGGTATTCCTGTTCTGGTACTGAGAAATGAAAGCAATTATCACATCTTAGGCAAAATGAAATCAATGCGTTTAATGAGATCAATTCTCCTTTTGGCATTGGTTCCGGGAACGTTTTGGGTGTCCCCGGCTCTATCAAAGGTCCCTAAGGAATAATCTCTCGTGGAAAGGTCTTTGACGGCAAAGTAAACCCGTTTACCTGGAATCAGTAGGTTTTGGTCTTCTTTTTTTAATCTAAAGGGTGCCCATACGGCCTGATAATAGGGCCAGACCTTCTTAAAATACCCTTTTTTACTATATTCGACCCCCTTAAATCTGGAATCTCCAATGATAATCGCAAAATCAGCTTCTTCATAGTTTGCGTTGGTGATTGGAGAAAATGAATATTTGAGTTCATAGGCAGAAAAAGAATTCTTGTTGTCTTTGTATTTGTCTGAAAAACCAATTTCAAATTTTCCAGTTCTGCTATGAAATGTCACGGCCGGAGAATTGATAGTCTCATTATTCTGGGGTTCAGAATCATAATAAAATTCAATCTCATCCATCCATATAAAGTAGGGGGGTACTGCCAATCCCTGGTAGGGGCGGAATGTAATGTAAAATTTATACATACTGTTAAAATAGTCCCTATCCATATCTCGGATACTTTTACTTGGATGGGGGTAACGGTTGGCATTGCTAAACGAGTTGTTATGGTTTGGATGACCGTCCAGAAGCACATGGGTCCATCCCCCTCCCCTGTTAAACACACTGTGATACCAATGCCCTCCTTCCCCGTTAAAAGGCCCGATACTCATTGTTGCCGAAGGTTGGGGAGAACGACTTCCCTTTGGATCATTGCTCACACTATCTGGCATTTTCACATAAAAACTAAGCCTGTTTTTCTTTTCAGCCTGGGGAAACGGCAACATATTATTTTTTGGAGACGTATTCATAAAATAGAGATAGGGATGCCCTACTCTCACCTTGGTCCGAGGAAAAGGATCCATGCCCTGATCCAATAATTTAAAGTATTCGGATTTACTGTTGAGTTTTTCCCCATGAATTCCAGACTGGTTTACTCCACCAGTTGTAATAATTTTCAGGCTGTTACCCTTTACTGCAACTTTATTGTCTATTTCAAGAAATCCATAGGTTTCATACCCCATATGCCCGCTGTTATAGGTACATTTATACCGTTTAAAAAGGTTAAAAACCTTCTTATCTTGTGGATAGGAGATTGAGTCCATCCATCCTGATGTTCCGGACAGATAGGAATTAATCTCAGTTGAACTGGGGTGATATTTCCATCCGTTCAGAGAATTTTCAGGCAGTTTCCCCCCTGGTGTTGGCACAAAGGTATCAAAATTAAGAAACACTGCCCCCCCAGAGTAATTACTAGTTTCCATGGCATTGACCAAACCAGTCATTAAACCCAGAAGTATGAAGGCTAAGGTATAAATCCTATTTATTTTTAACATGGGAACCATTTTTTTGACCATGGATATCAATGATGGACTGGGCAATATGAACCCAGTTCAAGCGATGATGGATCTCTGACAATCCATTTTTCCCCAAAAAAATCCGTTTGGATTTATCCCTGGCAAGATCCTCCAATGCATGTTCCAGAGCATTTGTATCGCCCTCCTTAAATAGCAAACCGGTTTTTCCATTATCAATGAGGTCACGAATATTTCCCGTATCTGGAGCAATGACAGGTTTTTCCATGGCCATGTATTCCGGAATTTTCATAGGGGATGCATAAAAGGTGGTCTTGGGGCTGACTGCAATATCAAAAAGGCTGACATGTGCTTTAACCGCCGTATGGGATACCCTGCCCGTGATCCTCAAAGCATTCTCACACCCCAACTGCATGGCTCTTTTCTCTATCTGTGGCCGGATACTTCCGTCCCCAACCAGGAGAAGCAAGGCCTGAGGACAAACTTTTTGCAGACTGCTAAAGGCATCCACCAGCATATCAATACCATGCCACGGCCTCAATATCCCTGTAAAACCAATTACAAGGTTGTCTTCTGATATCCCAAGATCCCTCATCAAGGTCTGGGATTTCCCCATGGGATTAAATTTTTCCGGATTAACCCCATTGGGCATGACCAGAATATGATCAGATGGAACCCCAATGGTTTGAAGATGTTGTTTTAAAGGGCTGGATACCACAATGGTTTTAAACGATTGGCTGCATATCTTTTTTTCCAATAAAAGGGAAAGCTGTTTAAAATATAATTTCTCATCAGATTCATTGGCTCTTTCATAGGCCAGGGGTGCGTTTACCTCCAAAAACACCGGTATTTTGTACTGTCGGCCAATACCGACAACGGCATAATTATAAGTGATATACCGATCATAAATAAAATCAGGCTTAAACCGCCTGATTTGCTTTTTCAAATTGGCATAGGCGACCAAATTGTACCCCAATTCCAGACATTCATAGGCCGGCCCATTAACCATATTTTTCAATATTTCAAATTTTGATTGCTGACGGGTTGAGGCAACCTGGATTCCATCGGCGGCAGGCCCGGTAACCAAAATTTTGTGTCCCAATGTTTTAAAGGCATTGACCATTTCTCCAATATGAATGCCCTCAGCGCCATCCCCCAATGTCCTGTGGTGGTAAAGTATTCTCATTATTTTCCCGGTTTTAAATTTAAAATCCGATTATAAACCTCAATCACATTTTTTGCACACCACCCCCAACCATAGGATTTCATATGCTGTGCAATCTGTTTTCTGTCATAGTTACCCTTGGCTGCATCCATGAAAAAAGGAAAAACATCTGGACCATGGTTGGGAGCCACCTGCCCAAGAAAAGAATGGCTCAAGATATCTGGCACACACCCCACATCTGTAGCCACACAGGGACAACCGCAGGCCAATGCTTCAGTTAAAACGTTGGGACTGCCCTCGCCCCGGCTGAGCAGACAAAACAAATCTGCTGCATTATACCAAAGGGCAAGATCTTTATTGCTGACCCGACCTATAAAGGTAACATGATTGCATAGGGATAAGGTCTGGACCAGCTTGGTCAATTTGCCCCTGTAATCGCCCTCGGGTCCTTTGGCACCCAAAATGTAGAGGTGGGCATCGGGTTTGATATCAAGAAGATTTTTAAAACTTCGAATGGCCCTGTCATGGCCCTTTCTGAAAATAAGAGACCCTACGGACAATACCAGATAATCATTCTCGGGAAGTGCAAGCTTATGCCTGCATCGTTTTTGATCCATCTGCCTGAATATATCGAGATCAACTCCATTTCTGATGGTGAGAACCCGGTCTTTGTCGAACCCTATATCCAAAACATGGGATTTAAGTTCATCACTCAGTGTAATAATTTGATCTGATAGAGGAAGACAATACCTGATTATTCGGCTCCTAAGACTTTTTTCATTGAGGCAAAGCGCCTCTTTTCCCCTGATGGTAACCAATAGTTTTTTGCTGGTTAACCATGAAAGTAGACGCCCGGATGGCAAGTCTGGATAGGTCCAGTGCAAATCAATGAGGTCAAATTCAAATCTCTTCTTCCATCGGTACAAACATGCCATTACCGCCACGGTAAAAGTTAGGGCATCAATGAACTTAAACATTCCCGGAATGATGAAAAATCTAGGATGAAAAACTTCCATCCCGCCGAGGGTTTCTTTATAAGGTATTTTGGATATATGGCAATATTTTTCAAATAAAAACGACAAAGGAAACCAAGGGACCGGATTGATTACCTTAACCTGGCAATGGGTATTAATATGCGCTAACCGGTTCATAACAAAAATACCAAAATCAGGTTTTTGTGAATTGGGGAACAGATAGCTGATGGCTAATATTTTCAGTGGCATATGATTAGGTGTTGGCTTTCAGCCAGTTTTCCAGGACAATAAGTTGCCAGATCACCCTGTGGTTGTCCATGGTCTTGGCTTTGTGGGACTCTAGAAGATATTTAATCTGCTCATTCATAAAAAATTCATTTATCTTAGCATCCTTGGATAAAAGTAGCTCTCTTGCATAGACAAACAAGTCGGTTTCAAACATTTTTTTCAAGGGGGTTGGAAACCCCATTTTTTTCCTATTGATAATCTGGTGGGGGAGATCATTTTCCACCATTCTTTTTAAAATATATTTATGGGTTGTGTTATGGATCTTGTATTTTGAAGGCATAGCCGCAGCAAACTCCACCACCCGATGATCCAGGAACGGCACCCGAAGTTCCAGTGCCGGTGCCATACTCATCCTGTCCGCTTTGATCAGCAAATCATCCACCAGCCATGTTTTGGTATCAAAATACAGCATTTGACTTAAGGGGTCTTTTCCCCTTACCTTAGAAAAAAGGGCCTGGGTGAACTCATCCACCGCCAGATTTTTGTTTTGAGCAATAAGAGCCTTGAACTCAGGAGAATAAAGTCTTTTTTTCTCACTTTCCCCATGGGTTGAAATCCCTTTGTACCTTTCATTCAATGGCTTGAGGCATAGTTCAAGATATTTTTTAAACTTTCCATGGGGCAGACAGTCTGCGATCCTGCCCATGGACTTCCCCAAAAGAGGCAATTCAACCAAGGGCCTTATTTTTTCCATCACACGATTATAGGTATAAAAATCATATCCCCCAAAAATCTCATCCGCCCCTTCTCCGGACAAAATAACCGTGACATGTTCCTTGGCTTTTTGTGCGATATAATAGAGTGAAATCGCGGCAGATTCAGTGACTGGCTCATCCATCAATCGAACATAATCCGGCACAAAATCCATAAAATTTTTTGGGGTCATAAAATATTCATAATGGTCTGTATTATACTGATCAGATACCATTCTTGCATAGTTTGTTTCATTAAAATCCGGGCCAAAATCATAGGCAACAGAAAATGTTTTTAATGGAGAGTCCATACGCTGGGCCATCAGGGCTGTAATAGCACTTGAATCAATACCACCGCTTAAAAAGACTCCCAAAGGAACATCGCTTCTCATTCTTAGGCGGATGGCGTTAGCCAGGCGTTCCTTAAGCCCCTCCATATAAAAGTGAAGGCCCTTGTCTTCTGTATTCTCAAATTCGAGATCCCAGTATTTATGGCGGGAAACACATCCCTTTTTCCAGATCATATAATGGCCGGGCAACAAACGTTTGACTCCCTTTAACAGCGTATCTTCACCTGGGACATATCCATAGCTCATATAAGCATCAATGAGAACGGTCTCTGGTCGAGGCTTTGTCCTAAGCGCCCCGAGAATGGACTTAATCTCGGAGGCGAATAAAAAAGTCTGGCCATGGGAATAATAATAAAAAGGTTTGATACCAAGACGGTCCCTGGCCATGAATAGGGTCTTTTTTATTCTGTCCCAAATGGCAAATGCAAACATCCCGTTGAAGCGAGACAAACAATTTTCCCCCCACCGATCATAAGCTGCAAGGATTACTTCGGTATCTGTACTCGAATCAAAGGTATAACCAAGTGAAATCAGTTCCTTTTTGATCTCAAGGTAATTGTAGACTTCTCCATTGTGGACAATTACTCTCTGATTTCTCATATCCTCCATGGGCTGAGCCCCTTTTTCCGAAAGATCGAGGATACTCAATCGGCGATGCCCAAGTGCAAGACCGTCTTGTTCAGAGACCCAATGGCCTTTGCCATCGGGCCCCCGGTTTGCTAAGGTGTCCCTCATCCCAATGATACGGGATTCAAGGCTTTTGGATGTTTGGCTTATAATGCCAACGATACCACACATATGATTAATCTTTTTTTCTGTAGTAAATCATAAAAAAACCTCAGTCAGTCAGCTGATATTGATATTTAATTCGATTTAATGAGGCTGCCACAGCACAGGAAAAATATAAGAATTCATGGTTAGCCTTATTCTGGAATAAGCAACAGATTAAAACCCCAAAAAGTCCCATTCTGGCCATGGATGCATAACTGTAGATCTCACTGGCCTGATCGTGATACCGAAAAAACTTAACAAGACGGCCCAATGAAATAATTGTCAAAGACATGATCAAATAAAAAATAATAAAACCGAAAAGTCCCTGTTCGGAAAGGATTTGAATATAAGTATTATGGGTTACACGCTCCCGTCCAAGATATTCCGGAGAAATCTTTTTGAAGTTACCAGGCCCGATCCCCAAAAAAGGATTCTCTTTCCATAATTCAACCGCCTGGGTCCAAATTTCAAAGCGCCCTGTGGCAGATGCATCTTCCTCATAATTTTGAATTGTTTTCATCCGATCCCAATAGGAATCAGGGACAAATCCAATCCCAAGAGAAAAGGTCAGCAAGAGGACAACTGAAAAATAGATTTTCCTCTTAGACGTCATAAAAATATAAACACCATAGAGCAAAATCGCTAAAAAGGCCTGTCTGGATTCCGTACAGATAATTCCCACAAAAATAATTCCTGAACTAAAAAGATACAGGTATTTTTTCCAGCCCCCCTGTGCCGATTCCATGAGAAAATAGCCAATGGGCAAAGCCCATACCAGTCCGGATGCCAATTGGTTGGATCCCACAAGCTGCCCCCCGCCAAATCCCTCAAGCCTTACATTGCCCAAGGCATACTGTTGTATCCCCCAGGCAGCCAGCAGGGTAATTGAAAAAAGACATGCCTGGTAAAAGAGCCGTACAGTACGGGCATCACTTAAAAGAGTCTTCAGGGTAAGAAAATAGATGGTGAGTTTCAAAAACAACTGAGTCTTTTCCATGGCATATGCCGTACTCACAAGGGCAAACTGACTTGAGATAAAAAAACTGAACAATAATAAGAGTATCAGTTTGGAGAATATATCACTGAAGATGTCAATCCGGCCGTGGTGATACCAAGTGATGAATATAAGAACCAAATTCAAAACCAGTACCATACGATAATTTTCAATACCCCATATATATTTTTCCGGATAGACAAAATACATAAAGGTCAATAATTGTACTAAATATATAGGGCCAGACCTGAATGCCTTTACAATCACAAGCGTACAAAGGCCAAAAAATATCATCAAACGCATATTACAGCCCCAGATCTTGTCCGTTAAAAAGATTCAAATAAAGCCTTGAATAAGATGAGACCATGGTTTCAATGGAAAATTTGTGTTCCACTTTATTTCTGTTATGGCGCCCCATGGTGTAGGATAGGGCAGTATTATTCAATAGAGCGTTTACCGAGGCCATCATCTGGTCCATTGCGTTGAGGGCAACAAGGTATCCCCCCTTGCCGTGTTCTACTAACTCTTTGTTTCCGCCGGTATCAAATGCCACTACTGGCAATTGACAGGCCATGGCCTCGATAAGGACATTGGATAGCCCCTCACTCTGGGAGGGCAGGACAAAAAGGTCCAAGCTGTTGAGCAATTGAGGTATATCCTCCCGATTGCCCAGCAAGCGTACACAGGCTGAAATTTTCTTGGATCTGATCAATTTTTCAAGGGAGGGTCTCTCCGGTCCATCCCCTATGATCAATAAAATTGTATCCTTTCTATGGGTTGAAAAACTATCAATCAATTCCCCTAGTTTTTTCCCATGAACCAGCCTGGACACAGTACCCAAAATCTTCTGCTCCGGTGGGAATCCGTATAATTTACGCATGACATTTTTTGAAACAGATTTAAATCTGTTATGGTCCACCCCGTTGAGGATAACGCGGATGGTCTGCCTTGTCCTGTAAAGGTTCTTAATTTCCATTTTCACCTCACTGGAAACTGTCAGCAATACAGAAACATGATCAAAAATATACTTCTTGATCCTGAATTTCATATAACGGCCCTGGGCAATCTCTTCAAAATGCCGGCCATGCTCCGAATAGATAATATGTTTTATCCGGGCCAGCTTTGCACCCAGATATCCTTCAACCATTGTTGGCCAGTTTCTCAGGTGAACAATATCTATTTTTTGTTTTTTAAATATTTTTGCCAGGGCAAAGGGGAGTATGACATCATTTCCTTGTTTTTTATTCAGTTCAATATAGGTAACATTGGTAGCCGTTACCCTGGACTGAATCCTTCCGCATTGGGTAAGCGAACAGATGGTATGATGAAATTGTTGGGTGTCCATTCCGTTAACAATATTGATCAGACCGTTCTCCAAGCCGCCAATGTCATCAAAAGAAAATACCACATGACAGATATGAATCCTTCTCATGGACGATTCTCTTTCAAACATTGATCAAAGAGATTGGCCAGTTTTATTGTCAATGTCTGTGCATCGTATTTTTTCAGAGCCTTTTTTCCACCCCATTGATCTAATTGTTTTTTTTCATGAGCCTCAATGAGCTTAAAAAGTGTGGCCTCGATACTATCCAGACTATCAGAGTTCGCAACAAGCCCCAGATTTTCCTCTAGGATAATATCCCGTGTGGCGCCCTTGTCTGCAATGGCTAAAACCGGTTTACCAACAGCAATATATTCAAAAAGCTTGCCTGGGATCTGAAGCTCAGTACCCTGTTGAAGGATAAGCAAAACATCTGATTGGACAATATAGTTCAGGGCTTTTTCATGTGGGACAGGTGGTATAAAATGAACCATATCCGAAAGTCCCAGGTTTGATATCTCTTTCTGATGCGTTTCTTTTCTGTTAACCTGTCCCACAAACAGGAGCTGGAAATTATCCTTTGATATCTTCCCTGCTTTTTTTAATCTTAAAATCGCATTTAAAAGGAACCCAGGTGACCTATGGCTGTAAACGGTTCCCACATGGGCCAGGGTGAAGATTGGTCGTTTGCCTGGTTCCTTCTTCCCAAGGTGTTGAAACAGACCCTTTAAATATCCATTACTGATATGAACAAACTTATGTTCGATATCACCATAATCTTCAATAAATGCAGCTTTAAGGTTTCGGGTGTTGGCAATAACCGCATCAGCCTTTTTTACCACAAAGGCTTCCATTTTTTTTTGAATCCACTCAATCCACTTATTTTTTTTCTCATTGTAGGGATTGCGAACCCAAGGATCTCTGAAATCCACGACAACCGGAAGACGAAATAAAAGCGAAAGGGAAATTCCGATAAAAAATGAAGTCCATGGATTTCCAGAAGCATATATCACATCAATCTTCTCGCTTCGTATCAACTTGAAACCTTTGATGACGGCAAACAAAAACCAGCCGTTCTGTCTGTCTGGAAGACGGAATAGATCTGAGATGAAATTCTTAATACTCTGTAAGATTTTTCTTCTTTCCGGGGAGCTGTTACTCTCCCCGGATTTATGAAAATCAGAGCTTGGGACAGTTTTAAGCATCTGTCTAAACTTCAAAAAAACCTCAAACGGGTTAAAGTTTCGGGCCCTGTGAATGGCAATAGAACCATCCAAACTTCCAGTCCCGGAATGGTCCAGATGATAATAGTCTGCATAATCCGACATGCGACAGGTCAATACCACGGGTTGCCATCCGCATCCATCCAGATTTGATAAAAATCGAATGTGCCTTTGACAGGCAGCACCGCTTACAGGCGGTATCTGATATGCAATGACCAATACCTTTTTCAAAAAATCATCCTCAATAAAGGGGCAAGTTCGATTGTCTAAGCATTTTCATTTTAGGACACCCAATGGAATTGTATCACGAAAAAATTCATATTGTTTTAAACTTTGGTTTTTTAAAAAAAAATCTATGCTTTGCAAAAAAATATCCCAACCCCATTAGATGATGAAACGTGGCTGTATTCAGTCTGAACCCCCTTGATATCTCCTGAGTATGGTGAATGGCAACGGCTCTTGGAGCGTAAACAACCTGCTGCCCGGCCTTCCATATTCTGAGGCAATAGTCCACATCTTCCGGGGCATAGAAGATTTTTTCATCCAGAAATCCAACTTCACTGAGCAGCTTTTTTTTAAACAACCATACCGCTGAAATCCCATAATCAACGGTCCGGGGCTTGTTTCCTTCCAGAACAAGCGCCTCCTTTTGTTCCATCCTTCTTAAAAACAAATAACGGACTATTTTCCGTAATACCGTTGGAAATTGGTCTGTCGATTTTTGTAGCTGTCCGCTGGGATAGATCAATTTTGGTGTCACCAGACCGATGGACCGATCCTGGGTCAAAATCAAAATCAGGGAATCCAGAAGGCCTGGCAAAATCTCCACATCTGAATCTATAATCGCAATATAATGACCGGTTGCTCTTTTCAGGGCCATATTCCGGGACACAGTGGTACCGTAATTTTTATCCAGCCATATGGGAAAAATGATGTTGGAATGGATTCGTTGTAATGCGACAATACACCTCTTGGTATCATCGGTTGAACCGTTGTCCACAATGAATATTTCAGCCCGAAATCCGGTTCCCCTAATATCTGCCAGAATCGACCTGATACAGCGATCTATATAATCCTGGGAATTCCAGGTCAGAATCACAAAAGAGATACAAGTTGGGTTCATGGCTTTGTTCATCTCAAAGGCTAATAAATTTCCGGATATGACTCCCAATCCATGTCATCAATGGGATTGGCATATGTGATAATAAGGTTTCTACATGGGGCCGGTATTTGGATGGAGATGCTTTTGGAACTACCATGGGACTGGCTCCATGATCCGGATCAAAATCAGCCCAATGGAGAGCCCCAGGTATAGAGCCCCATTGTTTTTTAAACCGAAATGTACCTTCCCCCGGAGTTGACCGACCAAAATCAAACATTGGATACCCATGTGCTGAGGCAAATTGCAAAAAATTCCAATAGAGAAGCATATTTGGATTAAACCGGTTAAACCGTCTCAGAGAAGATGCCCAGGGAATTGAAATTCCATTGGGGTGGCAAAGAATTAACCCGGCAGCTGCCGGAGTACGATCTGAAAGATAAACCATCCCAATGTGGGCTCTGTTTTTATAGCCTGCCAGAATCTGGTGTATCCATTGCAAAGAATGCACAGGTGATCCCAGGTCCCGCATATTTTCCCGAAAAACACCGTAAAATCTGTCTACCAGCTCTATTCCACCCATTCTAAAGATAAGTCCATTCCTCAATGATTTTTTCACCTGACTTCTGACCTTGGATTGTAACCCAGCCATCAACTCATTTGGATCATAGGACAAAGGCAACAGCATCCGCACTTTTCCCCTGTG
>CAXHYW010000032.1:0-13944 GCA_964021475.1 uncultured Desulfobacteraceae bacterium
GAGATTCTCCGGAGTGACTGGAGTTCAGACGTGTGCTCTTCCGATCTGACCCCCGGGAGTCTTACCATTTCCAGGGCCTTTTCAACCTTTCCCCGGACATCAGCCTTGGATGTCCCTCTGTACTTGAGGCCAAAGGCCACATTATCAAATATGGTTTTATGGGGAAACAGGGCATAATTCTGGAAAATCATCCCCAGGTTCCGTTTATGGATGGGGGTATCATTGATCCGTTTACCCCGGATAAAAATATCGCCATGGGTGGGTGTTTCCAGTCCCGCCAGCATTCTTAAAAGGGTGGTTTTCCCACACCCGGAAGGCCCCAACAGGGTCACCAAAGACCCTTCAGGAATTTCCAGGTCCATTTTTTTTACGGCAACTACATTTCCATATTTTTTTTCAATTCCCTTGAACCTCACAAATGCCGGATCTTTTTCTTGTACCAAACCGTTATATCTCCCCATGGGGTTAAAGGATTCTTTGGTGTTATTGTCAGCAAAACACCAAAGAATCCCGTGTTTATGACCCGATCAGCCAGCCATGACCCGATCCCATTTTTCAGCCCAGTCAAGCTGGTGGCTGTTCCAATAGGCAGGATCGGCAAACAGATACCCATCTAACTTACCGGTGGGGTCAAAGGCGGGCAGTTTTTTCACTTCATCGGGCATGGGAACCTTTGTGGGGTCCAGGCTGGTGGGATACTTCTGCCCCTTGGCCACGGCTATGGATGCGGCAGGTTCCAGCATGGAATTCAATAATTTCTGGGCAACATCAAGGTCGGTACCCTTGAGTACATACATGTATTCCATCCAGGAATAAGTCCCTTCAGGCGCCAGATATCCAATGGGATGGCCCTGCTCCTGGAGACCTGCCACTCGGCCCGACCAGGCCACTGTGGCATATATTTCGCCATTGCCTAACAGGCTCATGAGTTCAGATCCCGAAGACCAATATTTTTTTATCAAACCCCGCTGTTCTTTCAATGCATCCCAGACCGCTTTTTCATCTGTAATATTGTTGGGACTCTGGCCGGTATGCAGGGCGGCATACCACATGTTGGTCCTGAAATCACCGCCCCAGGAACCCAGTTTCCCCTTAAGGCTTTTTTCGAACAAAAGGGAGGCACCCAGTTTTTCGGCATCTGCCTTGGAGATCTTGTCCGTGTTATAGGCAATGCCAGTCTGGCCCAGATCATAGGGAACACCCGAAAGGGTTCCCTTGGAAATGCCCCTCAGGGTATCGGTCATTTTGGTCATGACATTTTTCAGGTTGGGGATCTTGGTTTCATCCAGAACAACCCCAAATCCCAGGTCTGTGTACCGGGCGTAATCATACACCGCGCTCAAATGGGCAATGTTAAATTCTCCCCCGGGCGGATAGGAGGCCTTGACCTGGGTTAAAAACGCATCCATGCCGGTAAAGGCGGCATCAATCACCTTGATGCCCTCGGCCTTGGTAAAGGGATCAAAGGCAAATTTTCTCAATGCTTCGGAAGTGGAGCCTCCCCAGGAATGACAGGTAATGGATTTACCGCCGGAAAAAGCCTGTTTCACCAACCCGAAGGGTCCGCCCATGATTCCCAAGGAGGCGCCTGCAATGCCCACAAATTTAACAAAATCCCGTCGGGAGATATTGCCCTGGCTGTAACTTTCCTGTACCTCATCCAAGCGTTTTTCCAAATCGTTTCCCATTCTGCTCTCCTTTTTTGTTCTATATTAAAAAGTTATGACAAAGGCCTAATCTGCCCATGCCAACGAGTTGTTATTTTCCGCTTCCCCTGGCAAATCGCCGGGTTAGATAGCCTGCCAATATGGGGGTTGATACGGTAAGGGCAATCATGACAGTCCCCAGGGCATTGATCTCCGGGCTGATGGAATTTCTCAGCATCCCGAATATTTTAACGGGCACGGTCTGGTTCTGTGCGGTTGCCCAGAAAAGAGTGGCCGTGACATCATCAAAGGAGATGGTGAAAGAAAACAGCATACCGGCAAAAATAGCCGGGGCCAACAGGGGAAAGGTAATTTCCCGAAAGGTCTGGAAGGGACTTGCCCCCAGGGAGAGAGCCGCCTCTTCATATTCTTTTTTGATCCCCACAAGCCGGGCCTGAACGATCAAAAGCACGTAGGGGAGGGTCAATACCACATGTCCAACCACCAGCATGGCAAAACTTTTGGGTTGTTGCAGCCACCGGATGAACAAAAGAAGTGCTACGCCAAGCACCACTTCGGGAATCATGATGGGGGCGATGAGCAGGGTATTGATCAATTCTTTCCCCCGAAATTCATACCGGATAAATGCCATGGCCGCCGGAACCCCCACTGCGGTTGAAAAAATGGCCGTCAGGGTGCCCAGAACCATGGAATTTTTGAATGCATCCAGGATGGTGGAATTATGGGAAAGTTTAACAAACCATTTAAAGGAGAATCCCTCCATGGGAAATGATCCAAACTGCTGGGGATTAAAGGCCAGAATCACCACCGCCACAATGGGGGTGAACATCCAGATATACACCACCAGGGTATATAGTTTGATCAATGTCCATCCAGAAATCATTTTTCTCATAAGGGCTCCTATCCGTTGCTCAGGGATTTAAATATCTGGTTGATGCCCATGTAGCGATTGTAGGTATAGACAATGACACCCAATAGCAGCATCAGAATTACGCTGATGGCAGATCCAAAGGGCCAGTCAAGGGTGCCGATCACCCGTTTAAAAATCAGGTTGGCGATCATCTCATTGCCCGGCCCCCCCAGGATCATGGGGGGCAGATAGGTGCCGCAGGTCAGAACAAAGACCAGAAGACAGCCAGCACTCACCCCTGGCATACTTAAGGGCAGGGTGACTTCTCTGAATGCTTGCCATTCGGTACAGCCCAGGCTTTTGGCCGCCTCTGCCAGGCTCTTGTCTATCCCGTCCAGGCTGACATAAATATTTAAAATCATGAAGGGCAGTAAATACTGTAGCAACCCCATGATCACCGCCCCTTCATTGTACAGCAGGGCCAGGGGACTTGAAATAAACCCGGCCTTGAGCAGCAAATGGTTGATTAAGCCCGAATCCCCGAGAATATTAATCCAGCTTAGGGTTCGGATAATAAAGCTGATCCAGAAGGGCAGCATGACCAGCAGCATCAGATAGGGTTTGAGCCGGGAAGTGGTTTTATAAAAAAAATAGGCAGGGATATACCCCAGAACCAGACAGAGGGCCACGGTTTCAAGGGCCACTCGCAGGGTATTAAGCAGGATGACCGGATAAAAGGAGTCCACAAAAAATTTGGCATAATTTCCAAACTGGAAGGCCGGGATATCGTGGCCGCTGGGGGCTCTAAGCCAGAAGCTGTAAACAATAACAAAACAGACAGGGATCACAAGGAGTAAAAAAACGGCTGTCAGGGAAGGCGATAAGAGCAGCCATGGTTTCCACTTTTTTTCTTTCATATGTATTAGGTCCCGTTCCTTTTTGTTTTACCGATCCATCGGGTTTAAATTATGTTGTTTGTATGAATTAACCCGGGGTTTTTGCAACCTCCGAAATTTTTCCATACAGAACAGATCTTACAAGATGTATACCTGGGGGCAATTTATTTTGTAACATTCTGAAAATATAGAGTAAAAATAAATTTATTGAAATAAGTCGGTACTGCAACAATGGGGGTGTGATTCACTTTAGAATCAATTTTTTTAGATAACGCACTGAAATAAAAAGAAATATACGATAGATTCAATGTTGAATCAACTCTATTGCGAGCCGAAGGCCCTGTTAAAAGAAGGATAGCAATTTTTTGATTTACAAATGAATCAAGCCAGCTGGGTTTCCATTGTCAAGCCGTGCTTTTTTAATTTCCGCACCACCGTGGGTTGGCTGATGCCCAGAAAAATGGCCGCCTCCCGGGTGGTCCTACATTGTTTAACCGCCTGGGTGAGCGTCTCATATTCCATCACCGTAATCTTTTCCGGAAGACTTGCATTTTGAGCGGAAGATGGCACGGCCGTCACCCGGGGCTGCACATTCTCAGTTGCCCGGACAATATAATCATCCAAAAATCTGCGGTCACACATGACCACAGCCTGTTTGATAATATTGATCAGCTCCCTGACATTTCCCGGAAAGCAATAAGACTTCAGGGCATCATAGGCTTTGTATCCGATATAGCTGCGGCGATTGTAGCGTTTGTTGTAGCGTTTAAGACAGGTGGCCGTGAGTTCCAGGATATCTTCCGGTCGGTCCCGCAGGGGCGGAATGGACAGGGTAAAGGTATTTAGCCGGTGTAAAAGATCCAGCCTAAATTGCTTTTTCAAGGTTCTTTGGTCCAGGTTCCGGTTGGTGGCGGCAATGATCGAACAATCAATTTTTTTGGCAATTGTGCCGCCAATGGGCATGATCTCATGGTCGTCCAGATATTTGAGTAATTTGGCCTGGACGCCCAATGACAACTCACCAATTTCGTCCAGGAAGAGGGTTCCCCCTGCTGCCAGCTCGAAAAGCCCGGCTTTTCCCGATTCCTTTGCCCCGGTGAAGGCCCCTTGTTCATATCCGAACAATTCCGCCTCCAGAAGATTTTCCGGCAGGGCTGCACAATTAATCTGGATAAAGGATTTTTTACTCCACCTACTATTTGTGTGAATAAATTTGGCCAGCAATCCCTTGCCCGTTCCGGACTCCCCCTGGATCAAAATATTGGAGGCGTCTATTTTCGCCAATTTCATGGCCAGCCGCAGGGTCTGCTTCATGGAACTGCTCTCGGCCACAATATGATTGTTCCTAAGTTCCAGCAGGGTGAGTTCGGAGAGTTCATCCCGCATCTTTTCAGACTCCTGCCGGGCCTGGGCAAGCTCCCGCTTCATATCTTCTATCAGGGAAATATCCCGTTCATTGACCACCACAAACAAAATCTCATTGTCGGCATTAAAGACCGGAGTGCCGGTAACCAGGAGGGTAATTCCGGATCGGGGGGTGGTTTGGACCAGGCTGACCTGGCGATGGGTATCCAGAACCTCCTGGGTAGCAGATCGATTGATCTGCCCTTCCTGGACAAGGGCTCTCACGTCCCTGCCCACCATCTCGGGTGCCTTTATCCCATTGAGTCTTTCAGCAGCCCGGTTCATTTTAAGGATTCTGCCCTGGGCATCACATATCAGCAACCCGTCTTCCGACCAGTCAAACATCGTATTCAGATGGTTAAAATCTCTATCGTTCATAGACAATTTTCCCATCAAAAAGGGTCAGGCAAATTTTGGTATCGGCAATGGCGTCCGGCGAAATCTCAAAAATATTCTGGTCCGCCACCACCAGGTCTGCCAGTTTACCAGGGGTTATGGATCCTATAATATGATCGCAGCACGAAGTCTGAGCAGGGGTCAGAGTATAGGCCCGTACCGCTTCTGCCACGCTAAGGGACTGTTCCGGGTACCATCCTTGAACAGGTGTTTTGTTCATCCGTTTCCGGGTAACAGCCGAATAAATACCGGCAAAGGGATTTGGATCTGCCACCGGGGCATCGGAACTTAGGCACATGGGAACACCTGTATTTAATATGCTTTTGAGGGCATAGGCATATTTACCCCTGGGACCGACACATTCATCAATCATGGAAATATCCAGACTCAAATTATTGGGTTGACAGGAGACCGCCAAGTTTTCAAGTCGGTTTAATTTCTCTAAATCTTCGGGCAAGATCATCTGAAGATGCTCCATTCTGTGGGGAATCCGGCAACGGCTAATATTTTGCTGTTCGATTCTTTCAAACATGGCAATAATTTCCCGGCAGGCCCTGTCCCCAATGGCATGGACCATACAGGAAAGTCCTGCCCTGTCCGCCTTCATCACAGCTGCTTCTATCTTTCTGACCGGTGTCAGGGGCATGCCGTAATCGGCATCCAGGTATTTTTCGGTGAGCCAGCCGGTCCTTGCCCCCATGCCGCCGTCGGAAAAGAATTTTAAATGCCCTATTTTCAACCGGTCATTTCCAAATCCCGACTGAAGCCCCAGGGCGATTGCCTGGTCCGTCATCTCTCCTGGAAGGGCCACATGGCATCTAAGGTTTAATCGTCCGGAGGACTCAAGTGTTTGCCAGATTTTAAGGGCATCTGCCCCCTCGCCTCCCCCCATGAGCCGGATGTCATGGACGCAGGTCACCCCCAGACCATGGGCATGGGAAATGGCCTTTTCCATATTTGTCAAAAGGGTGGGTTCCGATAGTTGGGGAATCACTTCCCGGATCAGGTTGGGCGCCAACTCCTTGAGAACCCCTGTGGGAAAACCGGTAACATCCCGGACGATGACCCCTTCATCGGGGTCCTTTGTTTGTTCATCGATGTGGGCAAGCTTGAGGGCCAAAGAATTGGCTACTGCGAGGTGCAGGTCACACCGCCAGATGCACACAGGATTGTCCGGTGCCACCCGGTCAAGGTCTTTACGGTCCGGCATTTTATTTTCAGGCCATTCTGATTCGTTGAACCCCTGGCCCAACACCCACTGACCCGGCCCTACCTGGGCCGCCTTTTCCTGGATAGCCGTTTCCATACCGGAAAAACGGGTCGTTTTTGAAAAATCAATGCTGTCATAATTGACGGCCCACTCATAAAAATGAAAATGGGTATCACAAAAGCCCGGCAGTACCAGTTTTTTTTTAAGATCTATTGTTCGGGTGGCAGGACCGGCAAGATCCAGAATATCCCTGTCAGCGCCCAGGGCCGATATTTTATTGCCTGTTACTGCCACGGCAGTGGCAAAGGGTACTTTTTCATCCAGAGTGTGGAGACTGCCATTATACAAAATTAAATCCGGGGTGGGGTTCATCATGCCATATATCCTTGTTGAAAAGGGTCTGTTTTGTCCAGTACAAACTGATGCAGGCCGGTGACCCAGGCCCTTCCCTTTATCCGGGTGACAAGCGCATCAAGCTGCCCTATCTTTGCTGCGTTTACAAGTTCGGCTTCAAAACAGGTGCCCAAAGGGCTATAGTTGAGATAGGGTTGGTGCATCTTGATTTTACCATAATGATGCAGTAGGGTAAGTTTGGCTGCCGTGCCCGTTCCGCAGGGAGAACGGTCCATATGGGACTCTCCATAAATGACCATCCCCCGGCCCGAGGCCTTCCCATTTTTCACCTTGTCTTTTACCCTGGAATCATAAAACTCGGTCACATCTACGGTATTTACATCGGGCCGACTTGGATGAACCACCTCAAGCTGTTCATTGGCAGCGTCTATGATTTTCATGCCAAGATCCACCAATAAATCTTTATTGTTCATCACTGGCTCAATCCCAAGTTTAACCGCATCCACCATGGCAAAAAAACCGCCGGTACAGACCAAATCAAGGCGAACCTGCCCAAACCCCTCAACCTCAATCTTCTGGTTGGTATCCAATACAAAAGAAGGGATCATATCTATGGCCACAGAATCCACCTTCCCACTCGTAACGAACCCCCTGGCCTCCATGGTACCCGAAGGGGTGTCGATCAAAATAGTATTTTCCCCCTCACCCAATTCAAGAAACCCGGTTTGGGCAAGGGTGACGACTGCCCCGATGGTGGCATGGCCGCACAAATAGGGATATCGTTTTGCATCCATGTATATCAACCCGAAGGCCGCATCGGGCGTCACATTTTTGGTAACCATGGCAGCCAGAATCTCCCGGGACCCCCTGGGTTCTTTTGTCAATAAACACCTCACCTTGTCATGATGGGTTTTAAAATAGGTCATCTTCTCCATCATGGTGCTGCCGGGGATCTCCCCAACGCCCTCTATAATTAACCGGGTGCTTTCTCCTTCAGTGTGGGAATCTATGGTTGTGATGGGGTTGTCACTCATTTTGAATAGGCGGGATATATCTTGGAAGGGGTTCATAAAAAGGAGCCTCCTGATCAATAGATAGTTGAAATACTGATAATTTCAATCGGGTACTTGATGATTCCCAATTGGCTTAGCATTAATCTAAGGATAGGATCAAGGCGTTTTTGTTTTAAAACGCCCGGGCAGATTCCTTGACCGTGGCATTTACCTGGCTACAGATCTCCAGAACCGCATCAAGTTCAAGCCCCAATCGTTTGAAGGAGGATAATGAGGTGATTCGGTTAAGTTTTTCTTCCTGGGTGTTTGTTTCGGGTTCAGTGGTTTTCTCGGAACCGTCCTCCCCGGGTCCATCCTTCGCAAACCCAAACCCAAGCTCATGGGTCAGTATATCGGCCAGGTTGATGATTAGAAGTTCAGGTTCCGCTTCCTTTGGAAAGGCGTTCCAGTGATGGAACTCGGCAACCTGGATGAATTCCTGGGAAAATCTCATTTTTTTCAACAATGCTGCCCCGAAAGTGGTATGAATCTCATGGATGGCAATCTGGAACTCCGGGTCCTCCACAGACTCTTCCGGGAAAAGATCCACAACGGCCTTCAGGAGCAGCATTTTTCCAATATCATGGATAATGCCCATCAAGAATATATTTTCCGTATTTTTTATTTTTAGCACATCTCCCAGGCTTTTTCCCAGGCAGGCGGTGGCAAAGGAGTGCATCCAGAGCTCTTCCAGCACCCGCTTCAGGGAAGCGTTTTTGGATTCAAACAGATTCCTGGCTGCCACCGCAGAAATCACCCCCTGGGTGGCCTTCATCCCCAGCCTGAGAAGGGCTGCATTCAGGTTGTTTACGGTATCAAGCCCTTTGTATAGAGGAGAATTTGCTATGGAGATCAGCTTGCTGGCAATCACAATATCCTTTTCAACAATTTTGGCCAGATCTTCTATGGAAGGAGAATCGCCTTCAAGGCACTCCTGGATTTCTTTGACAATGTGAGGAAATACCGGCAGTTCAATCTTTCCCTTGTAAAACCGTTGGATAATTTCCGTCACCACACCGGTGTGATTGCTTGTATCTGTTTCTTTTTGGGCGTCAGCAATTTCAAACCCTATTTTTCCCAGGGTTGTCAGCAGCTGATATTTGCTTACCGGTTTTGACAGGTATCCATTGCATCCCATCTTGATACAGGCTTTGATGGTGGCCATGTTCATGCGGGAGGTCACCATGATCACCTTTACCCGGTTTTCTTTGGGGATTTTTGCAGCCAATTCTCGTTTTCGAATATGCTGGAGCATTTGCCTTCCGTCCATCCCGGGCATGGACACATCCAGGGAGACAAGATCAAAGGGAACTTCTTTTTTTGCGGCCAGGTCCAGCTCGGAAAGACCTTCTTTGGCATTATCAACGGCCACGCATTCCCCAAGGGATTCCATATTTTTTATCAGAATTTTTCTGGAAATTGTTTCATCATCCACAATCAAAATTTTCATACAGGGGTCCTTATAATTCATCCTAAAGAATACTTAAGAAATCATTCTTTCTCGATAACAGGGATATCATCCATTAGCTCTTCTGGTTCCCCTGGTAGATCCGGCATGAGAACCGCCTGGGAAGTTTTCCCGTCTACCAGTATTTTAATGGGAGTATCAAAATGGATATGTTTTAAATATTGGGTGGTGTTTTCACAGGTCTGACACTTAAAAAAATTATAATCGATAAAATCATCCCCTTTGTTTGAAATCGTAATATAGGATATACCCAGGGAGGTGATATTCTGGAAAAAATGGGACCCCTGAGAGGGGTCGGCCTTGATGCTTTCAATGGTGGTTTCCACCATCACTCCCACATTGGAGATATCATTCCACCCCACTGGAATCCCCAGCCATCGATCCGAGGAGCCCCAACGTCCGGGCCCTATCAATACGTACTTGCGTCCACTCTCATTGAACAACCCGTTAATTTTATTAATTTGGGCTGCAATCTCAGCGGTTTTTCCCGGGTCAAAGGTAACAGGGTCCACATAGACCAGATCATAAATATCTTTGTATTCTCCGTTGCCCAGAGACAAACTTGAATAACAAAAGGCTTGGTCAATTAAATCTTTGGTAATTTTCACTCCGAGGTTCTGTTTGTAACGACCCATGGGCCGAATTTGAAGCAGGGAAAACTCAGGGCGGCCCCCCTCCTCTCCAGGCAGATTCACGGCAAACTCCACTTCCACTGAGGATCCCATCCACCGGCTGCCAATCTTTGTCACCTCTTCTAAAATTTGTGCCAGGGGAAAGGTATCATATTTCAGGATATTGGCAAAGGTCAATATTGGAAAACCATTGGCTGAAAAAGAATCCCGGATTCGGTTGTCCTGGACATGGAAGGTGGAGGACAACAACTGAACCGCCGGGTGATCCATGGCATCACCCAAATCAAGCCTGGTCAGAGTAGGGTCCTCTTTTGAATGGTCAACAAAGTTGCCATTGCTTGGGAAGCCATCTGTTTTGAGGGCATAAAAATGCTTTTGGGAATTTTCAAGGATATCACCCACAATGGAAAACTGGGGAAGAAATTGGGGATATTTGGGGCAGAACCGCAAGGTTTTCTCCCCTTCCATCACAATTTTGCCAAGGCCCAGGGCAATGTAGGTGATCCCTTCCTTTGCCTTAAGATGGGCAATGGGATAGAAGTTGTAAGACTGGGCCACCCCGGATATGGTCGGATAAAAATAATTTTTATAATGCATACCGGTGAGCTGCTGGAGAATAACCGCCATTTCCTCATCCTCGGTTCTATGCATCGTGCTTTTGGCATAGGACCTCGGTGCCTTTAAATAGGTAGAGGCATAAACTAGCTTCACGGCCAGAATCAACCGCTCCAGGCGCTTTTCAAGCTTTGGATCTGAATTGGGCAGCATATAGGTGTTATAAAGCCCTGCAAAGGGTTGGTAATGGGCATCCTCAAAGAGGGAAGAGGACCGGACGGCAATGGGATATCGCACATTTTCAAGATAGGCTTTAAGATTGACTTCCAGCCAGTCAGGAAATTTACCCGCAACAAACCGGTCAACCACCTGGCTGTCAGAAAGAGGTGGATCAGACTCCAGTATCTGGGTCAGGTTATTTTCCTCGACAAACATCTTAAACCCGTCCGTGGCAATGACAAATGTCTGGGGAATGCGGATATCCACATCGGGAAAGATTTGGGCCAGGGATGGATCCCGTTTGATCTGAGAGGCCATGAAGGCAAGGCCCCGGGCTTTACCCCCCAGGGAGCCGCCACCGATTTTCATGAAATCGGTGTCTGAATCAAATTTTTCAGAATCAAACTCAATGACATGGCCCTGACGGGACCCCCGTCTTCTGGCCCGGATGCTGTCAATGAGAAATTGCTTAAAATCCAGGGCATTGTTGAAATCATCAATGCTGTATGGTTTCAGGTTCATGGCAAAATCGATTTCACTTCTTGCCATGAGCCACCGGGAGAAATCATTGTTCTTGGCATGGAATAAAACAGACTCGTCTGGTATTTCGGTGATCAGTTTTTCCATTTCCCGCATGCCGGTTGCCCGGGCAATTTCCTCTCCATCGGGCATCCGGAAGACAAATGCCCCGAATCCCAGCTTGGAGACAAAAAAAGACTTGATCTGGTCATGGAGATTGTTAGAATTTTTATTGATAAAAACGGCGGGAATCTGGTCGACAATTTCTCTGTTTTTCTCTTCCGTACTCAAGACAAGTACGGGCAGATCCGATATCTCGGACTTGATCCTTGTCAGAAGTTTGAACCCTGCGTGCTCGTCTTCTTTCCCCCCTTTGGGATACCGCATATCGGAAAAAACTGACAACACATAGGGTTTATATCGTTCGTACAGGGCGATGGCCTCTTCATAGGTATGGGCCACCAACACCTTGGGCCGGCCCCGCATTTTCAACAGCCGGTGTTCTTCATTGATGGAATCATTAATCACAGATTGGGTCTGGAGCACAATATGCTTGTAAAGAACCGGTAAAAAAGAAGAATAATGATAGGGGGAGTCTTCCACCATGATGATCACCCTCACCTTGGCATTTTCCGTGTCAAAGGCCACATTCATCTCATCTTCAAAATTCTTGATAATGGCCAGGAGCAGGTCGGCATTCCCCCCCCAGATATAGGTCCGATCCACCGCCACATTCTTCTCATCACAAATATAGTGATCAATGTCGCAGGTGTTGTGGAGCAATAAAAAAAATGAAAGATCCGAATATCGTTTTTTGGCTTCTTCTCCAAAGGCATAGACATCCATCCCATCCAGACTGGGCATGGCAAGGATCAGATCAAAATGCTTTTTTGCAAGCTGGGCAAACGCCTCATCAGCAGAAGAGACCCAGGTGAGCCGAGGGGGCTTTGACAGATTCAACCCCTTGTATTCATGGATGATTCGATTGGACAGCCGGCCTTCCTCTTCCATGATAAAGGCATCATAGGGAGAGGATACCAGCAGAATATCACCCACCTTGTTGGCCATGAGTTCGTGGTAAATCTTGATGGACGGCAACTGGGATCCGGCATATGAAAGGTCCATTTTTATCCTTTTCAATACAAATCTTTTACTTTAATTTAAAAACGCTCAACACCTCTTGCATGAGGGAGGACCGCTCTGCCATCTTTTCATAGGAATCTGCCGTCTGTCTTGCCACAGCGGCATTCTCTACCACAGCACTGCTCATGTGGGCGAGTCCTTCGGAAATGGCACCGATACTTTCAGCCTGCTCTGCCGAAGACTCCGATATTTTTGACACAAGCCCATCCACCTCATTGACAATGGCATTGATCTTCTCTAACACTGCGGCATTCTGACCTGCATTGGCCACCCCTTTTTCCACTTCAGCGATGGCGCTTGAAATCTGATGATTGGTGTCTGAGGCGGCTTTACTGCTTCTGTCAGCCAGATCCTTTACCTCCTGGGCCACCACGGCAAACCCCTTACCGGCCTCTCCGGCCCGGGCAGCCTCAATGGATGCGTTTAAAGCGAGCAGGGTGGTCTGGGAGGCAATCTCATTAATCACACTGATAACCCTGGCCACACTGGCACTGGTCTCCTTAATTTTTTCCATGGATGCCAACATGGCTGCCATCTGATCTCTTCCTTTTAAAATTTGCTCAATGGCCTGGTTGCTGATAGTCCGAACCTCCATGACATGTTGCTCATTGTTTCGGGCCCGGGTTTCAATCTGAGTTACCGATACGGATATTTCTTCAATGGCAGCGGATTGCGCATCGGTATTGTCTGACAAAACTATGGCAGAGCCAGACACTGCTGTCGCATCTTTTTTCACCTGGTCACTGATGTCGATGATCCGGGCAATGGATTGGGCCAGAAGTTCAATGGACCCATTGATACTCTTTTTTAACCTTGCTAAATCCCCTTTTTGCTCACTGGTCATGGGCCGGGAGAAATTGCCCTGGGAGATGGATGTCATAACAGAATTGATGTCTGAAACAGCTGACTCAAAGGAGCCCATGAGGCTATCAAAGGCCATGGCTGTTTTTCCCACTTCATCGGATTTTTCAGATCCGACCCGGACGGAAAAATCCGAGGTTTTTTCCACATCAAGAACTTTTTCCTGCAGGTGAGTCAGGGCAGTGGTAATGGCGGAGATAATAAGAACTGCTGCCAGAAGACCGATAATGATCCCTATCACCACAATAATACTGATATAAAACAGGGATCGGCTCACCCCTTTTCTGGTACTTTCCTGGACATTGGTATTCATCTCATCGCTGACAGACAGCCACTTTTCAATGGTTTTTGTCACCAAAATAGTGGTTTTGGAAAGACTTGTTTTCATTTCCTGAATATTTTCGACCGCTTCCAGATAGTCTGCCTTAAGACGAAATAGCCCGTCTGTGGTCAGGGTAACATCACGAAGTGTATCAAATCCCCGGGCCATTTCATCATAGGTTGTTTTCTGTGCCTGGGTGCCAAGTTTGCGTTTCAACCGCTTCATCCGGGAACCTGTTTTTTTAGCCAGGGCTTCAAAATTCTCTTGATGCTCCTGGACCCGGGCGATCTCTTTTTCCAGGGCAAGGCGTTTAATGATATCTTGAAATCCAATCAAAAACGTTCTTAAATTCTGTCCCCGATATAAGACCGGCAGATCCTTCTGGAACATATCCAG
>CAXHYW010000033.1:0-13726 GCA_964021475.1 uncultured Desulfobacteraceae bacterium
TTTTTCATAGTTATCCAATTGATAAAGCCTGTCTCCGCTAATGTTCAGGGAGACCGCATCAAAATAGATATAATGATTGTCTCCGAAAAATGCGGCATGATCAATGGCTTTCAGGGCATTGCCGATGATATCGCTTCTTTCAAAGTCATGGAAAGGAAATGTTGCCACGCCCATAAGGATATCGGTTTTTAAAGCCGTTGATATCTTTTCTTTTAACAGGGAGATCAGACGGGCACCGTTTTCTTCTTTGAGATAATCCCAGAAGATCAGGGCAAAGGAGGTATCGTCCAGGCTTTCCCATAGTCCTCGTTCTTTGTCCAGGATCGAGTGGAAGCAGGCTTCAAAAATATCTTTTGCCTTTTCCTTTGTCTGCTCAGAAGCGGTTTCAGATACCTTGATCACGGCACAGATAAAATTATCTCCAGGGATCTGGGCCGATGCAAGTCGGGCCTTCAGCTTTTCAATCTGGACGGGGAGGCTCTGAAGAAGGTCAGAAAAAAAGGTTTTTGGCGGCCGTATGGGATGGCCATCTGACTCGGTTTTTAAAAAATGGATTTCTTTTGAGGTAAATTTATGAATCATTTTTTTAACAGTATTTTTCCAAGGGTTGTCGAAATAATCTCGTCCTGTCCGGGTTGAATGGTTCTCGGGTCTAATATGTAGCGATCTCCCTCTATCCTGCCGATGATAGCAGGAGATGACAGGCGAAGGCTTCTCTCAAGGCGTGCAACCGACATGTTTAGGGGGCGCAGGGTGACACATTGGGTGGGCAGTTTCAGTTCGGGAAAAGATCCGCCGCCGGGTCTGGATTCCAGATCCGCTAACTCGACCTGGGCCTGGTCTTCAATGGCGTTTCGTATATGCTTTTCCAGGGCTTGGGCTTTCTCACACGTCTGGTCATAGGACATGGTCAGCATTCTCAGGGTGGGAATTTTTTTGATGGCTTGTTTCTCATCCCGATACAGTTTTAAGGTGGCTTCCAGGGCGCCCAGGGTCAGTTTGTCAATGCGCAGAGCCCGGGTCAGAGGGTTGGCCTTGATTCGGTCGATGGTTTCTTTTTTTCCCACAATAATACCCGATTGGGGACCTCCCAACAGCTTATCTCCACTGAAGGTGACCACATCGGCACCCGATAATACGGAGTCTGAAACCAGGGGTTCCGCCGGAAGTCCATGGTTGGAAAAATCGATCAGGGTGCCAGAACCAAGATCTTCCATCACCGGAATATTCCTTTTTTTCCCCAGTTCAGCAAGTTCCGCAAGTCCCACGCTGGCGGTGAACCCTTCAATTTTATAATTGCTGGTATGAACCTTAAGAAACAGTCCGGTATCGGCTGTGATAGCCTGTTCATAATCCCTCAAATGGGTTCTGTTGGTGGTGCCCACTTCTTTTAAGTGGCATCCGCTTTTGGACATGATATCCGGCACCCTGAAAGACCCGCCGATTTCAACCAGTTCCCCCCGGGAAACCACCACTTGCGTATCCTTTGCCAGAGTGTTTAAGGCCAGTAACACAGCGCCTGCATTATTGTTGACGACAATGGCGCTCTGTGCTCCTGTCAGTTCACAGATTAAGTTTTCCACGGCTGAATATCGGATACCCCGTTTGCCTGTGGAAAGGTTCAGTTCCAGGTTGGAATAGGACCCGGAGATGGCTTGGATGTTTTCCAGGGCATCCTCGCATAACAAGGCCCGTCCTAGGTTTGTGTGAAGCACCACACCGGTGGCATTGATCACCGGGACCAACCGGTTTTTCATTCTTTCCCGGGCTGCATCAATGGTTTGTTCTATGATCTTATTGTTGCAAATCTCGGTTAGGGTGTTGTCAAGGATATTCTGGCGGATGTTTTCCAAAATTGTCCGGATGGATTCAAGGACTACTTTCCGGGGGATTCCAAAGAACCTTTCATCATGTTTAACAATTTCCAGTAGATGGTCCACCCCTGGAAGGTCTCTTAACCGCTGCTGTTTATCTGTATGGGTCATCTTTGTCTTTTCTTTGACCTTCATTCGTTGGTGTTCATGACATTAATGGGAGTTGCATCAACAATCTCCGGGATATCCGCCCAGGTGAGTCCCAGGTGAGTTAAAACATGTTCGATGCTCTGGGACTGCATTTTCTCAAGGTCATGGCCGGTATGAAATTTTTCCATCAGCAGGTCGGCAAGGTAGACAATATAGACAAGGTCTTTGTTCGTTTTTGCCTTTTCCGGGTGGTGATGGTAGCGGATGACCTGGGAGAGAGCATCTGAAAATTGCCATTTTTTTGCAAGTAATGCACCTACTTCACAATGGGTGATTCCTAACAGTTTTTTTTCAGAATCTAAAAAACTTTGGGTTCCGCTGCCCAGATCTCTGAACAGCAAGGGGGCCCTGTCGGATATGTATTGGTCCAGGACAACCTTGCCGATATCATGGAGAAGCCCAGCGGTATAGGCATTTTTGGCGGGTACTTTCTTGGTTTTCTTTGCCAGATTTTCAGCCGTTATGGCTACCCCAACCGCGTGGAAAAATAAACCGCCCCGGCACAGGGAATAGCCAGAGGTGCCGGTCTGATTATAGTAAGTGTTCACAGCTGCCGTGATAACGGATTGAATCAGCAGGTCTTCTCCCAATAATAAAACAGCATCCTTCAGGGTCTCAATTTTGGAGGTGCCGGAAAACATGGCCGAATTGCATAACTTCAGGGTCTGACCGCTCAATACCTGATCCTGGGAGAGTGCCTGGGTGATATCTTTGATGTCGCATCGGTTATCCTGGAACATTCTGAATATTTTTAAAGCTGTCTGGGGGATGGGTTTTATATTTTCGATGGTGTCATCAATATCATCCGGGGTGGGTGGGGAAATCTCTTGCTGGGAGTTGCGGTTGTTTTCCCAGGCAGGAGCGATTGTGGCTTCACCGGTTTCCATGTTTAACTCAAGGGTACAGGTAAAAAAACCACCGGTTTCAGATTTGATAATTTCAATGTTCTGGCGTTGTAAAATCGCCCGGGCAATGTCGGCAGACCGACCCCCGATATCCAACCCGATATCCTGCTGGGATATCGGTCCCACAAGGGCGCCACCTGCGATGACGGCCTTGATGTCCCTGGGCGAACTGCCCAAGCGGACCATTTGGTTAATCAAGATAGGAATTCCCGTGGATGCATATTTTTCTGGAAACTCTGTCCCCATGGTTCCCAGGGGTTCGGGTAGAAGAATGTGAATTATACCCCCTATTTTATGGGTCTTGTCATAAAGGGCCACCCCGAGACAAGTGCCCAGATAGGCCTGGTATATTCTTGAGCAATTTTTATCTGCCTTTAGCCAGCCAGCCGCAATATGTTCAGTTTTTTGATAAATCATGTGCCTTTACTACTACTATTATTATTCCCATCGAAAATATTATTAGATATCATTAAATATCCAAAGGTTTCAACCATTATCTGGCCCTTCCATACCCATGGGGTTTTTTCTCGTCGAAAGGGGTTAAGGTTTTTTTTTAAAATGTCGATGCTCATAAATAACCCAATGATATCCATGGAGGGAGTCGGTGATGAAAATATTAGATGCCAAGATGATGATTACATCTCATAATTCTTCTGAACAGATGGATCTTTCGCTCAAGGAAGAAACCCAGGAAAGGTTTGCCCGGAAGACTCCGGTCCCTTCCAATAATCGGTTCATTGGGATGGGGACTCAAGGGGAGTTATTCACAAGCATGGTGGTAGACCGGGTGAGTATTTCACAGAACACACAAGTGGAATACCAGTCGGGTTACTTTGGAGAAATTTCATCCAGATCAACGGTTCGGACAGCCCCGGGGGAAACAATGGTTTTTGAGCAGAGACAGTTGCTGGAAACCATTGTAGGCGCTGTGATTGACAGGGATGTGGTGGTCCGGCAGATTCAGCAAGGGGACAACATACAAATTGATACCGGCCTTAGCACACCCAAATCTTTCCCCAGGTCAGGTACAGATTCCAGCCAATTGTCAGATGAAAAAATAATCTCTTTGAGCCGGACAGATATCCGTTTTGAAGCAGAACAAATGACCTTTACCTCTAAAGGAGAAGTTGTCACCGAAGATGGCAGAATTATTGAGTTCGCCCTTGATTTGTCAATGAACAGGGCCTTCTTGTCTAAAACGGAGCAGGAAACCCTTGTTCATACCTGGAAGGAACAGGTGATTCTGACGGATCCCCTGGTGATTAGTCTGGATGGTCGTCTGCCCGTATTATCTGATACCCATTTTGAATTCGACCTGGACAATGACGGGAAAACAGAAAACATAAGTTTTGTCTCTGCCGGCAGCGGTTTTTTGGCCTTTGATAAGAACAATGATCAAAAGATCAACAATGGGTCTGAACTCTTTGGGCCGGGCACGGGCAATGGGTTTGAAGAATTGGCTATTTGGGACGGGGACCAAAACGGCTGGATCGATGAAAATGACGATGTTTTTTCAAAACTTTCCGTATGGACCCGGGAAGCAGAACAAGTTTGTTCCGTCCACTTACCAATTATACCAGATGATCCATCTGGATCCGTTTGTTCTTTTGTCTGGCACTAACCTCTCCATGGGAAAAGACCGATATGTCTGATGGGATGGTGCAAGACAAGCCGTCCATAATTTAGCTGTAAGAAAATGATATATCTATGATTCTTTGTACAGGGCTAAAACCCCGGATCGGCTCAGCTTTTTGATCCCAAAGGGCGCAAGCTTTTCCAGAAGGATGTCTATGGTATCTTCATCTCCTGCGATTTCAAAAATATATTGCTGCTTTCCCTCATCCATAAGGATCCCATTGAATTGCGTCATGATTTGCCTTATCTTTGACTGGTTTTCCGGTTTGGCCTTGACACAGATCAGTGCCATTTCCCGTTTGATCGCATTCTCCCCGGTCATGTCCCTAAGTTTAATTACATTGACTAGGCGCTTGATCTGTTTCATGCATTGTTCGATCAACAGGGGACTTGCATGGGTGGTGATGGTTATTCTGGACATTTTTGGGTTTGCCGTGGGGGCACCACAGATGGTTTCAATATTATACCCTCTTCCGGCAAACAGGCCGGTAATTCTGGCGGTAACACCCGGCTCATTTTCCACCAGCATGGTGAGGGTGTATTTTCTCGTTTCCATATGAATCCTTTCTCCTGGAGAATCAGTTCGTTTCAATGTCCAGTTCCGTCATGGTGTTGTTTCTTCCGTTTTCCTTTGCAAAGTACAGGGCATTGTCAGCGCGTTGGATCAACGATTCCGTGGTTTCGTTAGGTTTAAATTGGGCGACCCCGAGGGAAATGGTAATGGAACCGATGGATTTTCCAGATTCTTTGGCCGTCCATTTCATGCTTCGAAGGTTCATCCGGATCTGCTCGGCTAGAATAAAAGCGCCTTTCAGAGGTGTCTCGGGCAGAATGATGATAAATTCTTCTCCACCGAAGCGTGCGGCAGTATCTTTACCTTTGATATGTTCCTTGAGCAGTTTGGAAAGCATTTTTAAAACGTTATCCCCGATGAGGTGGCCATGGGTGTCATTGATCTTCTTGAAATGATCAATGTCAGCGAGTATGATGGAAACTGCCTGGTCGTGATTGATGGAATGCTGTCGGGCTTCCAATAGGGCTTCATCAAATCCTCTCCGGTTTACCAGGCCGGTAAGCATATCGGTTCTTGCCGTGTGTTTTATCCCTTTCAGCTCTTTTTTGAGTGTGGTGATTTCCGATACAGTTGCATCCATCTGTTGTTTCAGGGCCTGGCTGGAGATCACCATAGCTTTTGTTCCCGATACGATTGCTTCGGCAATGGCTGATACATCCGTCAATGTGGTGGACTGGCTCAGTTTTTCAGCATGGCTTTCCAATGAATAGCCCTGGTCATTCAGGGTGTTTCCGGACTGGCCTAATTGTTTATTGACTTCTGTGAGAATTGCCTGGAATTCACTGACTTTCTTTTCCGCCAGAATCACCTGGCTGTCTGCCACATGTTTCCGGAACAATTTGAGTACAATGTCAAAGGAGATATCAATCTTGTCCTTTTCCATGGCCTGTATCTCCTGGGTCAGGAAGTCATTTCGCCCGGTGGCATATTCATACCACAATGAATAGGTGATAGGATTGTAGGCAAGTTTATACTTTGAAATATATTGGAGGGTCAGCCGTAGATATCTTCCTGATTCATCTATGGACTCCGGATATATATTGTCTAACATGTATACCCCTGTTTCATTGTGTTATTTGCCAAGCTGTTGCTCAAGAAGTGAGCCAATCTCTTCCATAGTAAAGGGCTTTTTAATGAATTGGGCACAGGAATTTTGTACTTTAAATACGTCGTCGTGGACAATTTCGTCTTCCGTATATCCAGACATGAAGATGACTTTTATGTCTGGTTTTAACTGTATGAGTTTCTTGACCAGTTCCTGTCCGCCACCGTCCGGCATGACAATGTCCGAGAGAATTAGATCAAAGGATGCCTTTTGTTCTATGAACAGTTCAACTGCCCTTTGGGGGGATTGTGCTCCAATGGCGGTATAACCAAATGATTCGATCATGGCAACTACTGTTTCCCGGGTGTCATCGTTGTCATCCACGATAAGGATGGTTGAGTTTATTCTCATTAATCCTTTTTTTAACCGGCTGTTTTCCATGCGAAGAGATTGGATTTCAGCTAGGAGTTCTTCCCTGGATTTTTTTTCATCTTTCATATACCACTCGTTTATTGCCCTTTTGAAAAAATATTTGTCAATGATGTTTAGTTAACGGTCTGGTAAATCGGGATTGATATTATTGGTTAGCAGATTCAACTCAAACATTCAAATACATTTTAATTAGGATTCCTGATTTTGTGTTAAGTAATGGAGTCGCAGTAAGTGAAGTCGGTCATAGGACACCTCCTGGTCCAAGAGGAGAAAAATAGGTTTTAGCGCAAGGGTGCCGTGTTCATCAAAGGCTTGTTTTACCTTTTCCCATGTTTCGGGGTCTGTCTGGGACAATAGGATAAATTCCCGGGTGTCTTTGAGGTCAAATCCGCTTCGGATGTAGGTGCACAAATGGGTGAGAACGGTTGTCAGTTGGATTCGGTTTGTGTCGGCAAGCTCCCGGGCTGAGATTCCGGTGTTAAAAAGGTCTCCAAAATATTGATGCCGGGGAGGTTTGTCAGAAGCGGCTCGGGTTTTGTTCTTTTTTTGGGGAACTTCCAACCGGTCCCTATCGATATTATTTTCTGCGCAATAGGCCTGGATTTCATCTAAAAAGGTTTGGCCAAAGGTTTCTTTTTTATAGGCACCAATGCCATGGATCTGTTCAAAGGAGGTAAGTGAGGACGGGAAAACCCTTGCCAGTTCCGTCAGGGTCTTGTCCGTCAGTATAGCGTAAGGAGGTAAACCCATCTCATCTGCCATCTGTTTTCGTTTCTGCCTCAGCCGTTCAAACAAATTCGGGTCACAGGAGGCTATGGTTGGACCTTCCTGTGTCACAAGGGGGGCCCTGTGAAATTTGGGTGCTTTGACCCTTTTTTCTCCTTTGAAAACGCCCCAGGCCTTGGGGGTAAGCTTCAGGCTACCATGGGGGGCGGTTGAGATCATCAGCTCCTGTGCCTGAAGCTGCTCTGCGATATATTTCCATTCCTGGGTGGCAAGATCTTTTCCGATCCCATAGGTGGATATTTGGTCATGGGAGAATTGCAGGACTTTCTTTGCCTTTGAGCCCCTGAGCACATCAATGATATGGCCTGTTCCAAAGATTTCCTCGGTCCGTTTGACACAGGATAAAAATTTCTGGGCGGCCAGTGTGATATCTGTCAGTTCCTGTTGATCGGGTTGACAGTTTTTGCACAATTGGCAGTTCCCGGGAAAAGACTCCCCAAAATACCCCAGCAGAGGAGTTCGAAGACAGGTCTGGGCCCTGGCAAAAATCAGCATGTCGTCAAGCTTTTTTTGTTCCACTGTCTGGATGTCGGCTTCTTTTTGCCGGATAAACCGGGTGATGGTCTGGGTATCGGATTGGGCATAGAGCAACAGGCAATCGGACCTGAGTCCGTCCCGGCCAGCCCTTCCGATTTGCTGGTAATAGGTTTCAATGTTTTTGGGCAGATCATACTGGACAATAAATCTCACATCTGGTTTATCAATGCCCATGCCAAAGGCAATGGTTGCCACCATGATCTGAATGTCGTCCCGGATGAACCCAATCTGGTTCTGGCGGCGTTGTTCATCTTCCAACCCGGCATGGTAGGGGGCTGCCGAAAATCCATTTCTCGTTAATACATCGCATAGATTGTTCACGGATTTGCGGGTGGTACAATAGACAATCCCCGATTCTTTGGGAAATTTTTTAATGAAATTGAGAAGCTGGGCCTGGGGGTTGTTTTTGATCTGGACATCCAAAAACAGATTGTCCCGGTTAAAGCTGCCCATGAAAAAATTTTCAGGAGGGATTTGAAACAGGGTTAAAATATCGGTGCGAACCTGGGGGGTGGCCGTGGCCGTCAGGGCCATGACAACGGCCCCAGGGATTTTTGTCCGAAACCCTTGCACCTGACGATATTCCGGCCTGAAATCATGTCCCCATTCAGATACACAATGGGCTTCATCCACTGCCAGGAGGTCTATGGAAAGGGTGCCCAGCAATTCCAGGGTTCTTGGCATCATCAAGGTTTCAGGGGCCAGGTACAATAATTTGACCTTGTTCGCCCTGAGGAGACGGATATTTTGGGTATAGGCCTCCTGGGTCAGCATGCTGTTTAAACAGACCGCCGGAATACCGGTTTGGGTCAGCTGGCCAATCTGGTCTTCCATCAGGGAGATCAGGGGAGAGACCACAATGGTAATCCCCTTAAATATCATGGCCGGAATGATGTAGCAAAGGGATTTGCCCCCGCCGGTGGGCAATACCACCACGGTGTCCCGTCGGTGTAATACCCCCTCAATCACCTCTTGCTGAAAGGGTTTGAAGGACGGGAATCCAAAGGTGTCCTGTAAAATCTTTTTTGCCTGATCCATCATGGGACATTCTTTCCTTGTTTGAAGCTAATATGTTTTGCCCAGATAAAAATACAGTGTATGATGGTTACCCTCAGCCCTGCCATAGGCAATGTAGATTGGCCCTAAAAATGAATCCAACCCTAGGAATATGCTACCGGCAAGGATGGCATTATTAAAATTCATTTGGCTTTTATCCTTCCAGACATTGCCCGATTCCAGAGTTCCGCCAAGATAGGTTGGCAGGAAGTTGAAATCCCCTATTTGATATAAATACATTAAACTTAACAATCCCAGCTGATTACCGTTTAACTGATCCTGATTAAATCCGGAAAGGTTAAAAAGCCCTCCCAATTTAAATTTGTTTTGGATCGGTGCATTATCATCTAACGTGGTGTATAGTTTTGCACTGGTAATCAAGGCATTTTTCCCCCAACTCATTGCAATCTTCCCTTCCAGGCGAATTTGATCAAAGTCAGTGCCCGCCCCCAATTTTTCATCTGATCGGGTGTACTCTATCAAACTGGAATATCCTTTGTGGGGGAAATTAAAATTATCCAGGGTATCGGTGAGAAGGTTTGCGTATATTTCACCCCGATCAAAATCAACCTCCGGCCAAAGAAGCGAACCTGTCTTTACTTCTGCGTTTCCTTTAAGTCTTCTAAGGCCGATGCGGGATTCGCCCCAGCTACCGAATTCTCTGCCAAGGGCAAGATCAATCCCATATTCAGCTAACTTGTATTCAGCTAACTTTTCACCGGAATTTGTATAAAAGTTCAAGGGATATCTGTGGTATAACAGTCGCGGGTGAACAAAATAGCGGGCGGTGTCATCCAGGGGTTGATATATCTCCGTGTAAACACCGGGGGAATTGCCCAGCTGAACAACACTTCTCCATTCACCGTTCAAGGCATTAATTGCGGTCCGTGTATATGCAAATGCCAGATTGTAGAAGTTGTCTCCATTTGGATCTCCCCCCATGGAAATTCCCGCCTGGAGATAATTGGGCCCCCAGGACTTGTCCTTGATATTGATCACAAGTCCGGTTCGTCCGTCTTCTTCAAGAATTTCATAGCCAATGTTTTCAAAAAGCTCCAGACCATAGATTTCATTGATATTGTTTTCAAGCTTTTCGACGTCCAGGGGAGCCCCTTCTTTGATCTCCAGGCGCGCATAGAAAATTTCGTCACTGAGTTTTGATTCATTGTTTAACCTTACAAAATCAATGACAGGGGGGTGGGGGGTTCTTTTTTCAAGTTTTTGTTGCTGTGATGCCAGGTACTTGTCATAAATGGTTTGTGATACGGATAACCGTGAGAGCGCTTGTCTGTTTTGCTCTACAGCTACCTTTCCCAGGGGAATCGCTTCACCTGTCCGGTCAAATGATGAAGTGGTGATCGTCCCAAGATCCGGCAGGATCAACACATCTTTTGACCCAAGGGTGGCAATTTGCGCCTCGGTATTTTTCCGTGTCAGGATCCCGGTCAATTGTTCGGTAATATCCAGGGTTGAATTTAGATCTTTTCGTTGAAGAAGAGGAGTGCTGATGTCTATGGCAATAACAATATCAGCGCCCATCCCCCGAACCACGTCGATGGGGAGATTGTTGCTCACCCCGCCGTCCACAAGAAGTTTGCCATCGATTTCAACCGGGGCGAAAAAAGCCGGGATGTTCATGCTGGCCCGCATGGCCATGGCCAAATCTCCTGAAGCAAGTATCACCGCATTCCCCGTGACTATGTCCGTTGCCACCGCTCGAAAGGGGATTCTGAAATCATTAAAATCAGCAATCTGCCTGGTCGGCATCACCAGATCTTTGAGAAAAAGATCTATGTTCTGACCCTGCTGAAGACCTGCCGGGAGTTTTATTTTAAGATCATCGCTAAGCCCAGGCTTACTCTTTACCAGATAACTTTTATCGTCGGTTTTGCGACGAAAGGACCGGTCGCTTCTGGGGATTTCATCTTGAAGTGTGCTGTTCCAATCGACGCGGGTAACCACGGTTTCGATCTCCATAGTTGTCATCCCGGACGCATATAGTCCGCCAATAATTGATCCCATACTGGTTCCGGATAGATAATCAATGGGGATACGCATCTCTTCAAGTGCCTTGAGCGCCCCAATATGAGCTGCGCCCCGGGCACCTCCGCCACTTAAAACCACTCCGATTTTAGGACGGTTTTTTTTCCCAACCCCAACATCGCCTGCAGAGGCACACCATGCGGTCCTCACCAGCCAGACAATAAGGATACCGAAGATGAGGGCTACACGGAACAATGTCCTTTGTCTGTTTTTTGTCATCAGGCAATTGTGGATCACGTCTAAATATTTTCCCTGTCCCTATTCGACCAGGGGAATCTTTGCTGCCAGTGCATATTTTATTGCGGCCCGAATCTTGCCCTCAATTTGCATATAGCGAAGGACTTTCTTGGGCGACAGCACCTGGTTCAGTTTTGGAACATAGGAGGTCTGAAGCTCGGTCTCAAGTATTTGAATGCTGATAAGTTCAGCCGTCAGTGCCTTGGCCTTTCTGTTGGTAAATGTATCTTCCATGTAGCTTTTGGCGTAGCTTTCGATGAGACTGCCGATTCGCTCATTGATCGCCATCAGTTCATTCTGGTAAGCTTCGTAAACCGGCCAGAAGCCTTTTGCCTCGGACTCGGTCATCTGCATATT
Source organism: uncultured Desulfobacteraceae bacterium (assembly GCA_964021475.1). Taxonomy (GTDB): domain Bacteria; phylum Desulfobacterota; class Desulfobacteria; order Desulfobacterales; family Desulfobacteraceae; genus NBML01. The sequence continues at coordinate 11,632 of CAXHYW010000033.1, forward strand.
GGCTGCGACCAACAACTTCTTGTCCGCCTTGACCTGGTCAAGCAGAATCTGCATGTTGTCCGTCAGCGTATCCTGGGATACAGCCGGAGAAACGGTTAAGATCATCATCATTGCCACAATTGCCAGAACTAAAGCTGCTAAATTTTTTTTCTTCATTTTTTTTCCCTTCCTTGTTTAAATTTTTTGAATTAAAAAATTATATTAAAATAAACTTCCTCTTCCTGGGGAATAATCTATATCTGTCGTCAACTGTCTTCTAACTTTAATCGCGTGAGAACTTTGTGCGTTTTGAATACTCTCTTAGCATCCTATACCACGGCGAATTTCCTTGTTCAAGCCAATTTAACCCAACTTCCCAGAATGATAACTTTGGGTGCAACTCTCATGTGGCGGGCGATACATTGATAAATTTTGAAAGAAAGATCAGGCGCAAGTGTTGGTTTGGTCGTGCAATGCATCGGATTGATTTATCCTGGGAAAATTTATTGGGATTATGGTATGCTTTTAAATTTTATGACCTCATCTTAAGAAGGATGTTATATGCAAAAAACAGGTAAGGATTATATGGTATTCCCTTTGGATTTTGCCTCGGTCAAAGAGGCAAGCTCCTATGTTCGGCTTCTGGACGGCCATGTGGGAATGTTTAAGATCGGTCTGGAGCTATTTATCGACCAGGGGCCGTCTGTGGTGGCAATGATACGAGAGCTCAGCCGGGCCAGGATTTTTCTGGACTTAAAGCTCCATGATATTTCCGCCACGGTCAAACGGGCCATGGGGCGGGTGGCCAACCTGGGGGTTGATCTGGTAACGGTTCATTGCGCATCTGCCCACATGCTTGAAATGGCGGTGGAAGGGGGCGGGGGGAAAACCGGGGTGTTAGGGGTGACCCTTTTAACGGACAATGATTCAGGGATGATTCAAGCCGGTGGGTTCAAGGAGATGTTTGTGAAAAATCCCGATGAACTGGTCTTGTTGCGGGCCCGCATGGCCTTGGCCGCCGGATGTGCGGGGGTTGTGTGTTCCGGAAGGGAAGCATCCCAGGTTAAAAGTGGCATTAGCCGCAATTTTTTGGCGGTTACCCCGGGGATACGGCCGGAATGGAGTCTGCTTGAAAACGATGATCAAAAAAGGGTGACCACCCCGGCCCAGGCTGTGAAACAGGGCAGTGACCTTCTTGTCATTGGCCGGCCCATCAGGGATGCGGCCGATCCTGGGGCGGCAGCACAGAAAGTGGTTCAAGAAATTGATGCGGCATTGGGGCTATAGGGGGAGGTGTCCTGTAAACCCAATAGACCCGACAAGGACGATTGATGCATCCTTGTCGGGTCTATTGGGTTTAGTGTGGCCTATTTATTTATATTCTATTTATTTTAATTTTCTGTATTCTATTCTTCTTTGTCCAGGCCAAAGGCGGTGTGCAGGGCTCTAACCGCAAGTTCCGCATACTTGGCCAGGATGACGCAGGAGATCCGGATTTCGGAAGTGGAGATCAGCCGGATATTGATATTTTCCGAAGCAAGGGTTTCAAACATGATGGCGGCAACACCGGAATGACTTTTCATTCCTAGGCCGATTACCGAGACCTTTGCAATGTCTTGGGCTGTCAGCACCTCCCCGGCGCTTATTTCCTTTGCCACTGTTTCTGAGATTCCTTTGGCCCGTTCAAAGTCATCCTTGGTCACGGTGAAGGTCAGATCGGTTTCCCCACCGGACCGGGTGTTCTGGATGATCATGTCCACCATGATTTCTGCTTTGGCCAGGGGACAAAATATTTTAGCGGATACACCGGGTTGATCCGGTACTCGTTTCAGGGTGATCCTGGCTTCATTCATATCACAGGTAATACCAGAGACGATGGCACTTTCCATATCTGCACTTTCATTGATGACCATTGTTCCTTCCTCCTCATTGAATGATGACCGGACATGCACGGGTACATTAAATTTTTTGGCAAATTCAACCGATCGGATCTGAAGCACCTTGGCGCCTAATATCGCCATTTCAAGCATCTCTTCATAGGATATTCGTGAGATTTTTTTTGCCTTGCTGCAGATTCTTGGGTCGGTGGTGTAGACCCCGTCGACATCGGTGAAAA
>CAXHYW010000034.1:0-13635 GCA_964021475.1 uncultured Desulfobacteraceae bacterium
GGTATGGATATACTGCTCCCTATTGGCGATACCAACATCTCCAATGCGCCTGATCCGCCCGATCCCCTGGGCCATGGCAGGATTATCAGAACCGGAACAATCAAATATTCCTGCAATTCCAGTGTCCAGAATAAGATTCGGCCGGGCATGTTCCAGGTAAACGGTCAAGGCATGAGCCGTATTAAAAACACCGGGACCTGTGATCAGACAATCAAAGGAGGCACCCGAATCTGATCCTGAATATAGGGTCAGCCCGGAAAGGGTTTTCTCCTTGACCAGACCGACCTTATTCTCTAAAAACCGAGCCATCTCAAACTCAGTGGCACAAAGGATTAACCCTTTTGACATGACCCGATCACTTGGATTGGCACAATTTATGGATGGCATCCAAGGCCATGTGATACCCATGGTGGCCGAATCCGATGACCTGACCTGTGACAATATCTGCCAGCATGGATTTATGCCGGAAGGATTCTCGTTTGTGGATATTGGACAAATGGACTTCCACCATGGGGCAGGACAATAAAAGCAAGGCGTCCCGCAGGGCCACAGAGGTATGGGTCAGGGCACCGGGGTTAATGATTAACCCTAGGGGATCTTCTTCAAAGATCCCATGGATTCTGTCCAAAATCTCCCCTTCATGGTTGGACTGGAAAAAGGATAGTTCCAGGTCCAGGGACTTCGCTGCAATGGCAAGCCCCTGGTTAATTTCATCCAACCCAAGAAATCCATAAACTTCGGGCTCCCGTTTACCCAGCATATTCAAATTCGGGCCATTGATCACATACACCCGGGGGTTTGCCTTATTGGTTTCAGAACTCACCTAAAATTCCATCCTCCCCATGGCCAAGTCATGGGCTTTTTGTCCGTTAATTTGTTAATTTGTTAATTTGTTTTGGCCGCTTCCATCCCCAATTCAAATGCCTTGAGGTTCTTTTCCAGAAAGGAGGGTTTGGTCCGCCTGCGAATGGCTTCAATCACGGAATCCTTTGTAAACCCCAGGGCACCGGTCTGGATCAGGGCACCCAACAGTACAATATTCACACTCATGGGGCTGCCGGCTTCTCTTGCAAGCGCCATGGCGTCAAGAGAGACAAGCCCTGCTGTTTTTGCTGCAAGCAAACTCTTTATTTCCTCCACCTCAGGGTAATTGCCTTTGCCAATACCGACGGTAAAAGGCGGCAGGGTTGCGGTGTTGGTGATCACCATGGTTTTTTTGCTGCACCGCTTGATGGCCCGAAGGGTCTCTGCCGGCTCAAAGCCTAGGAGAATGTCCGCCTCTCCGTCTGAAATAATGGAGCTTGTGGCTTTTCCAAACACAATGGCTGATTCCACAACTCCCCCCCGCTGGGCCATGCCATGGATCTCACTCATTCGTACCGGCACCCCTGAAATCAGAGCAGCTTCGCCCAGCACCTTGGAAGCCAGAAGATTGCCTTGTCCGCCAACGGCTACGATTACAAGCCTGGTTGTTTCCATATCTTTTTGGTATCCTTATTCTTAGGGTTATTTTTTCAAGGGCCTGATGGCATTCTCTGGACAGATCTGGGCACAAAGAGCACAGCCCACACAGGTATCCGCATCAATCTTCACCCGTCCTTCCTCAATATAAAATGAGGGGCAGGCGATACCGTTGATACATTCTTTGTGATCTGTACATTTGTCGCTTACCACAAAGGGTCTGGACGTTTTCAGTTTGATGCTCTTGGCATAGAGAATACAGGGCTCCTGGGAAATAATAACGGAAACCCCTTTAAATTCAAGGGCTTCTTTAATGATATCAATGCTCTTTTGAACCTTAAAGGGTTTGACAATGGACACATGTTCCACCCCCAGGGCCCGGACCAATTTCTCAATATTCACCCGGCCAAACGTATCAAGGCCGAACCGCTCCATATCCACACCGGGATGGGGCTGGTGGCCGGTCATGGCCGTGATGTCATTTTCAAGGATGACCAGAGTAAAATTGTGTTTGTTGAAAACCGCATTCACAAGACCTGTAATTCCGGAATGGAAAAAGGTGGAGTCTCCGATAAAAGAAACCACTTTCTGATCAGTGGCCTTGCTGAACCCGCAGGAAGTACTGACCGAAGATCCCATGCAGACAACAAAATCACCCATACTTAAGGGAGGCATAAACCCCAGGGTATAGCAACCAATATCCGTGGGATAGATGACATCCATATCCTTGGCAGCCTGCTTCACTTCATAGAAGGTGGCCCTGTGGGAGCAACCTGAGCACAGATTGGGCGGCCTATTGGCAATTTCAGGAATATCCGCTGTATCCATTTTTGCTGCCGGGGTATAATCAAAGCCAAAATAATTGGCAATTTTTTCCCGGACCATGGCCGGGTCATACTCGGAAAGGCGGGAGAAAAGGTCCGTGGATTTGGACCCCTTGGACTTCCCTTTGATGGGAATGACAATTCCCTCTTCCTGGGCAAAGGCTTTGACCGCTTCTTCCATGAAAGGCTCACCTTCTTCAATGACCAATACCTTGTCACATGCGCCCAGAAAATTTTTGATCAACTTTTCAGGCAAGGGATTGGTAAATCCCAGTCTCAAAATCTGGGTTTTGTCTTCAACGCCTAGGTCTTTTAAAGCATCTTCGGCATAATGAAAGCTCACCCCATTGGTAATGATACCCAATTTCCCGCTGCCCTGGATAAAGTTAAATGGAGAAGACTCCGCCATCCCAGTGGCGTTTTCCAATCTATCCAGAAGCTTGACATGAAGTCCCCGGGAGACGGCCGGTACGGTCACACACCGATGGGGATCCTTAATAAACCGGCCCTGGGTCATGGGGGGGGCAATCTTGCCAAAGGTCACAAATGCATTGGAATGGTTGATGCGTGTGGTGGTCCTCAACAACACGGGCTGACCAAGGGATTCCGACAGTTCAAAGGCCTCCTTGATCATATCCTTGGCTTCGGCAACCGAAGAGGGTTCCAGCATGGGGAAGCCACCAAACTTGGCATAATACCGATTGTCCTGTTCATTTTGACTGGAGAACATAGCCGGATCATCGGCACTTAAAATGACCATCCCGGCGGTCACCCCCACATAGGCCAGGGTCATCAGGGGATCGGCTGCCACATTCAGCCCCACATGTTTCATCATGCAAAAGGTTCGAAGACCTGAATTTGCCGCTGCTGCTGCCACTTCCAGGGCCACCTTTTCATTGGTGCTGTACTCAAAGTAGAGATCTGATTCCTGGGACATCTGGAAAAGATTCAGAGAGATTTCAGAAGAGGGGGTACCCGGATAGGTGGTGGCAAATGCCACACCGGCTTCAACAGCACCCCTTGCGATGGCTTCGTTCCCCAGGAGCATAATTTGCTCACCAGGACTGTCATTTAAAAGTTTATGCATTTGTTCTCCTTGATTTGAGGCGTTTACACTAGACTTCAGGCGTATAATTTTTCCGCATCTTCAAGGGTTGATGCATACCCCTTGAATCCCTCCACATCTTCGCAAGAGTTGATTGAACCACCGGCAAAAAAGCCTTCAACCATGGTTTTTTCACCATGACGAATCAGTCCCATGAACAGCACAGAAACAAGGCTGATGTCACCGGCACCCTTTTCAACGGCAAAAGCAGGAGGAGTTTTGGTCTTGTAAACGGCATACAGGTTGTTTTGAACGGGCATAAGTTGAACAATCTCAGGATGGTGATGATGGTGAGTATGTTCATTACAATTATTACACATGATCTTTTACCTTTCTTTTATATTTGTTTAGCATCTATTTTATTGTCACTGGTTTATTGTCACAGGTTTTGGTTAATATCAGGCACCGGCCTTTTCAAGCTGATTTGCATACTGAATGGGGATACCAGCCTTCTTCATTTTTTTTACAACACTTGGGATATCATAGGGTACAAACCGTGATTCAATTGTATTTTCCATGGAATCCCAAATAACATACTTAGCTTCATTGTAGCCGTCACGTGGCTGTCCTACGCTACCGGTATTTATAATATATTTATATTCTTTTGCAAGGAAAACTCTTGTTTTTATAAAACTTTTCTTTTGCACCCCCCGGGAATCTGCCTCATATATCATGAGTTCATGGGTATGTCCGACAAATGCAATCCGCTCTTTCAGGGCTTCCATGACATGGACAAGACAGGTATTTTTTTCCTTGAAAATATAACGGTCCACAAGATCCGGCGGCACCCCGTGGACAAACCTTGCACCATGGTAAACAAGGAAGGGGGCAAGGGTGGAAAGATAATCAATGGATCCTTTTGACAGCAATTGTTTATTGATTAATAAGGCTTTTTTTGCAGCAGGGTTAAAGGGTTTGGAAAAATTTTCATCCAGCAAAGCCCGTTCATGATTTCCTAAAACAGAAGGGATCTGACGCTTCCTTAAGGTTGAAATAACCTGTTCGGGTTCCGGGCCGTATCCGATATTATCCCCAAGGGATATCACCTGATCAATGGCAGCGCCAGTATCAATGTCCAAAAGAACCGCTAGGAGTGCTTCCATGTTACTGTGTATGTCGGAAATGACAGCGATACGCATGGCTATAAAGCCCCCATATCCTCTTTGGAAAACTGGTATACGGAATTACAATGATGACACCGGGCTTCAATGGGAAAGGGTCCGTTTTCTTTGATTTCATCCATATCACTTGCGGACAGGTTTTTAAGATAATCTTCCATTCTTTTCCGGGTGCACCGACAGAAAAACTCCACCCGGGAGCTGTCAAGGAAACGGGGAGAAAGAGTTGCAAACGCCTTTTCAATAATTTGTTCAGGCGCACCGCCATTGGCAAACGCCTCCCCCAGAGAATGAATCTTCTGGATACTATTTTCCGCTTCAATCACCTTTTCCGGGGATACACCGGGCATGGCCTGGAGAAAGACACCACCGGCACCGATCACCTCTTGGTTTTCATTGAAGAAAACGCTCAGTTTGAACCCGGTGGGGATCTGTTCCGATTTTAAAAAATAAACGGCCAGATCCTCGGCAATACTACCATGCTCCAAAGCAATCTGTCCCGAATAGGGATTTTTGGCATCATCCAGGTATTTGGTTACGGTTAAAAAGCCCGCACCAAACAGGGAGGACAAATCCTGAGTCTGCTTGGGATCTGCCTGGATCGAGTTCGTTTTCAGGGAGCCCCTGATCTCGCCAAAGGTATTGGATTCCACATCCAGCCCCTGAACCGGCCCTGAACACCGAATATTAAAACTGACCCGGTCCTTGCCCTTGAGGCTTGAACACATCAACGCCGCGGCAATATAGGCCTGGCCCATCACCAGGGTTTCCAAGGGTCCAAACCCGTGGTTGGCCCGCATTTCATTGACCATCCGGGTGGTGTGGACCACGGCCCCTTTTATTTTGCCGTCGGCCATGACAAACCGATACATCCGGTCCTTGGCAGCGGCTTTGAATTGCGCTTTTACATCCTTATTAAAAATATCTACTTTAATCATAATGTTTTCTTTACCGTCTTTCTTTTGAAGTATAGTTTGGTTGGCTCCTTTAATCAGTGACAAAATATCACAAAAATAGTAACAAATATTATAAGCGTTTGTGTGGGATTGTAAACCAAAAGAAGGAGAAATGGGGTTCTTTTAGCCCCTGCCATAGCTTTTATATTGGATGGCTTCCAGAACATGTTGGCGGCCGATGGTCTCGTTTTTGGAAAGATCTGCAATGGTTCTGGCAACCTTCAGAATGCTGTTAAAGGTTCTGGCCGAAAACCCCAACTTCTCCATGGCCTGGTGAAGAACTAATTGGCCCTCCTTTTCAAGCACACAGAGCTTTTTTAACTGGGCAGGTCCCATGCGTGCATTGCAAAAAATTTTATTTTTTGCAAACCGCTGGTTCTGAATCTTTCTGGCCGCATCCACCCTGGCCCTTATAATTGCCGAAGATTCACCAGGGGGGCCACCTGCCATCTCATCATAGGAAACCTGGGGAACCTCGATTTGAATGTCGATGCGGTCCAGAAGGGGGCCGGATATTTTTGACCGGTACCGCTGGATCTGGGGGACAGCACAGGAACATGACTTTACGGGGTTGCCGTGGTTGCCGCAGGGGCAGGGGTTCATGGCCGCCACTATCATAAAAACACAAGGATAGGAGACCGTTCCTCCGGCCCTGGCAATGGTGACCGCTCCCTCTTCCATGGGCTGGCGCAACACCTCCAGCACATTCCTTTTAAATTCCGGCAATTCATCCAGAAAAAGTACACCGTGGTGGGCCAGACTGATCTCTCCGGGAACAGGTTTAGACCCTCCCCCCACCATCCCTGCATCGGAAATAGTATGATGGGGAGACCGAAAAGGGCGCACCCCCAGAATATCAAAATTTTTTCCCTGTCCCATCACCGAATATATCCGGGCAATTTCCATGGACTCCCCAAAGGTCGGCAGGGGTAAAATACCGGCCAGCCGTTTGGCCAGCATGCTCTTTCCCGATCCCGGAGGCCCTGTCATCAGTACATGGTGAAATCCTGCCGCCGCAATTTCCAGGGCTCTTTTGACATGGGCCTGGCCCCTGACATCGGCAAAATCCTCCGAAGGACTCCCCGCATCTCCCAGGGCAAACCGATCCGTGCCTAACGTATGGGGGGCAATCTGTACAAATCCTGAAAAAAAATCAACCACCTGGGAAAGATGACTGACCGGGATCACCTCAATATCGCTCACCATGGCGGCTTCATCTGCATTTTCTTCCGGGACGATAATCCCTTTGAAACCATTTTCCCTGGCAGCCAGGGCATAGGGCAAAATTGCCTTTACAGGCTTTACCCTTCCGTCCAGGGAAAGTTCTCCTGCAATCAGCCAGGCCAGGGGGAGGGCTTTTTCAATCAAACCCGATGCCGCCAAAATTCCTAAGGCCACGGGAAGATCCAGTCCGGTTCCCTCCTTTTTAACATCTGCCGGTGCCAGGTTAATCACCACCCGGTCCATGGGAAAGGTATACCCGGAATTATTGATGGCCGTCCGCACCCGTTCCTTGCTTTCCCGGACAGCTGTCTCCGCCAGGCCTACCATATTAAAAACCGGCAAACCAAAAGAGATATCCACCTCCACTTCCACCACCATGGCGTCTATGCCGCACACCGCGCATGAATTTACTTTTGCAATCACGTCCCCTCCGTAAAAAGCTTGGGTTTCAGGGCCCGGATACACAAATTTACAATCCTTATGGTTTACTTTTATTCATCAAAGCTTAAGAGCTAACCAAAGAATTTTCTCATTTGCTTTGTGTATTGAAAACAGCTATATATACCACAAATTTTAAAGGAAATTATAAAATAAACAAAAGAATATGGATAAATATTATAAACAACAAACCCTGGCCCAAAATGTAGCCCTCTCCGGCACCGGAGTTCATTCAGGTAAAAAAACCAATATTACCATCAAACCAGCCAGGGAACATCATGGAATCAAATTCCGGAGGGTGGACCTGCCGGGCACCCAGGACATCCAGGCCCTTTTTAAACTGGTGGTGGATACCAGCCTGGCAACGGTCCTGGGAACCAATGGTGCCATTGTCTCCACCATTGAACATCTCATGGCCAGTTTTGCAGGCCTTGGCATCGACAATGCCCTGGTGGAAGTAGATGACTATGAGATGCCCATTATGGACGGCAGCGCCAAGGATTTCACAAGGGCCCTGACCGCCGCAGGAACGATTCAACAAGACGCTCCCAAACATTTTATCATTGTCAAAAAACCCATCCAGGTTCAGGACCAGGATAAATCGGTGATGGTTTTGCCCGAGGCTTGTTTTAAAATAACCTGTTCCATTGATTTTGACCATCCATTGATAGGAAAACAAACCATCACCTATGACCGGGCAAAAAATAATTTTGAGAGGGACCTTAGCCATGCCAGGACATTTGGATTTATCCAGGACCTTGAGCTTTTGAGAAGATTTAGCCTTGGCAAGGGAGGAAGCCTTGACAATGCCATCGTTATTGATAAAGATAGAATTTTAAATGAGGAGGGACTGCGGTATCCCGATGAGTTTGTCCGGCATAAACTGCTGGATAGCCTGGGGGATTTTTCCCTTCTGGGCATGCCCATCCAGGGACATATTATTACCCATAAATCCGGGCACACCCTGAATCATTTGTTCATTAAAACCTTTCTTGACAAGAAAGATTCCTGGGAAACCGGGCCGGCAAGGATAGAACCGGACCCACAAGGATAGAATAGGATACCTGACCATGAAATTATTGTTGCCGGTAAAACCAAATCTGATCCCCCTTGTTTTTATTTTTTGGGTACTGCTTTGGTTCCCAATGGGTTCTTTTGCCGATGATAACAATGCCGTGCTTGCCAATATCAAACTGGCCAACACACGGGATGACCTTCTCACCTATTTTGAAGTAAAAAATGCCTTTACTGATAAAATCAACCAGGCCGTTAAAAATGGAATTCCCACCACTTTTTCCTTTTATGTTTCCCTGTATAAAGTCAGCAATTCCCTGCTGGACAAGGAGATTGCCGATATCCAGATAAAATCCACGGTTAAATACAATTCCCTGAAAGAAGAATTCTCGATTTCACGGCCCTGGAAAGATGAAAAACCCTTTGTCACCAAATCCTTTGAAGAGGCCAAATCCTGGATGACGGAAGTGGACAATCTTCGTGTCATTCCATTGGAAAACCTAATCAAAGGAGATAAATACCAGATCCGGATTAAAGCGGAACTGGACAAGGTAACCCTGCCCTTGTCCCTTCACTATGTGTTATTTTTTGTCTCCTTTTGGGATTTTGAAACCGATTGGTATTTGATAAACTTTACTTATTAACCTTGAGATTGTACCAGACCCTACCGAACGACCCATTTTATGAACGAGAAACAAGAAAATTCAAGCCAGCGACGGTCCAGAAGAAAAAGAGAAGGAATTCTCATTCTGATTATCCTGATCATTGTCGGGGGGCTTACCATTATCGAGACAAGGCTGACCCCCTTTGGAACGGATTTTTCCCTATCCAGCACCGTTGTGATGTTTATTCTGATCAATATCAACCTGCTGCTGCTGTTGGGCCTGTTCCTGCTGGTCTTCCGTAACCTGGCAAAGCTGTATGTCGAAAAAAAGAACAATATTCTGGGCTCCAAGTTAAAAACGCGGTTGGTCACGGCGTTTATATTCCTGGCCCTGTTACCCACCACCGTGCTGTTCTTTTTTTCCATTCAATTTATCTCAACCTCCATTGCCTTCTGGTTCAATGCACCCGTGGAACAAACCCTGGACAGCTCTCTTGCCGTGGGGCAAAAATTATATGAATATATTGAAACCCAGAATGAATTTTTCGCCAAAAGAGCGGCCTTTCAAATTGATTCAAGAAAATTACTTAAACCCAAGAACAGAAAACAATTGACCCGGTATACCCAGGTAGTCCAAAGGGCCTTTAACCGCCACGGGGTTGAGATTTACACCCAGGATGCCAAACGGGCCTGCCTTTCTCTGGCCAGCGAATTGGAGCCCCTTTACTTTGGGTTATTGACCACAGCAGATCTGACCAAAATCCCCCCAACAAAAGCCAGCAATACCATTTACCAGGCCCTGGACGAAGGGGAGTTTTTACGGACCATCTCCACGATTCCCTTTGGCGTTGCACCTTCTAAAGCCCAGGGATTTATTGTGATCACCACCCTGGTATCACCTGAGCTATCAGAAAATCTCAACGCCATATTAAAGGGAGTTGAAGAATATCAACAACTCAAACTGACCAAAAAACCGGCTCAGATTTCCTATTATATTGCCCTGTCAATTGTGGCGTTACTAGTGGTCTTTTGTGCCATTTGGTTTGGATTTCAAATGGCCAAATCCATTACCATTCCCATCATGAAATTTGCAGAAGGAACCCAAAGGATTGCAGATGGAGACTTAAATTACCAGATTGACTTTCAAACCGATGATGAACTGGGAACCCTGATAAAATCCTTTAACACCATGACCCGACAACTGGCAGCGGGAAGGAAACAGATTGACCTGTCAGGGGAGATGCTCAAAAGACAAAATACGGAACTTGAAAAAAGCAGGCAATATATTGAGATTGTGCTCAAACACATTTCCGCCGGTGTGATTTCCATTGATAACCAAGGATTCATCACCACCATTAACAAGGCCGCTGAATCCATGCTGGCGATCAATAGCCTCAATATCCTGAATAAAAACTTCCGACAGGTGCTCAAGGGGGAGTATCTTCTGACGGCCAACAAAATCTATGACCAGGCCGTCCAGGGCCTCAAGAATGCTGAAATCCCCATTTCCGCAAGCATCTCCGGGACACCCAAACACTTTTCACTCCATTACAGCACCCTGAAAAATGATACCGATCAAAACATCGGGGCGGTGCTGGTCTTTGATGATGTCACAGAACTTGAAAAGGCACAGCGCATGGTGGCATGGCGGGAGGTTGCCAGAAGGATTGCCCACGAAGTAAAAAATCCGTTGACCCCCATAAAATTATCTGCCCAGCGGCTTAAGCGTAAATATGGAAAACAGATCGACGACCCTATCTTTAACGGTTGCGCCGATACCATTGTGGAACATGTGGATTTGATCCGAAACCTGGTGAACCAGTTCTCCACTTTTGCCAGGTTTCCCGACACCAATTTTTCCAAGGACAGGATTGAAAATGTCATTTTAGGAACCATTGTGCTATACCAAGAAGGACTTGAACGGGTGGATATCCAGTCGAATTTTGGAGAAGATATCCCCTTTTTGAAACTGGATCACCAACATATGAAACAGGCCTTTATCAACCTGATTGACAATGCGGTCTATGCGGTGAACAAAGAGGGAATCATTCTCATTGATGTCTCCTATGACCCCATTTTAAAAATTGTTCGGATTGAAATAGCAGACAATGGCAAGGGAATCTCCGACATTGAGAAAACTAAATTATTTGAACCCTATTTTTCCACTAAAAAAACGGGTATGGGACTGGGCCTTGCCATTGTGAATTCAATAATTTCAGACCACAACGGCGTGATCCGGGTCCAGGACAATTTGCCCAGGGGCGCAAAATTCATCATTGAGCTTCCGGCATGATACGCCCACAGCACAGAAAAAAAAAAACGGATCTTGATGGGAATAAAATTTTATAACCAAGATAAGGAAATTATCATATGTACCCGGCAGTTTTAATCGTTGACGATGAATCAAGTATCATCGACTCCCTTGAGGGAATCCTTTCAGATGATGGCTTTGAGGTGATGCATGCCTATAACGGGTACGAGGCCCTAAAAAAGATAGAAGCCGAATCCCCTGATATTGTTTTGCTGGATATCTGGATGCCCGGAATGGACGGCATTGATACCCTGAAAGAGATTAAAAAGATGTCACCCAATCTTCCGGTGGTCATGATCACGGGACACGGGTCCATTGAATCGGCAGTGGATGCCACAAAATCCGGCGCCTTTGATTTTTTGGAAAAACCCCTGTCCATTGACAAAGTCATGGTGACCATCAACAACGCATTAAATTTTCGTAAACTTGAAGAAGAAAATATTTATCTGCGTAAAAAAGCCATCGAAAAAAACTCCATTACCGGCAGAAGTCCGGCGGTTCAAAAACTTTACCAGGAAATCATGGCCGCCTCTCCATCAGACGCCTCTATTCTTATCACCGGAGAGAACGGAACAGGCAAAGAAATGGTGGCCAGAACCATCCACCAGTTCAGTAACCGGCCGGAAGAACCCTTTATTATTATCAATTGTGCCGCGATTCCTGAAAAAAACATCGACAGTGAATTGTTTGGCCATGAAAAAGGCGCCTTTGAAGAGGCCACCTCCAAAAAAAATGGAACATTTGAACTGGCCTCGGGGGGAACCCTTTTTCTGGATGAAATCGGAGATATGAATATCAATACCCAGGCTAAAATTTTACGGGCCCTTGAATCCAAAACCTTTCAGCGAGTCGGTGGCGGACGGACACTTCTCATGGATGCCCGGCTCATTGCCTCCACCAACAAAAACCTTGAACAGGAGATTGACAAGGGCAATTTCAGGCAGGATCTTTTCTTCCGACTCAATGTCATCCCCATCCATGTCCCCCCCCTACGGGATCGGCAAGGGGATATTGCCTTGCTCGTGGAAACCTTTTTTGACAAGATGGCCATGCACGCTTCAGTACCCAAAAAAACCATTTCGCCTGAAGCGCTTGCGCTGTTAAATCAATGCCAGTGGCAGGGAAATGTCCGGGAGTTAAAAAACCTGATGGAACGTCTGTCCATCATGGTGGAAGGGGATATAATCGAGGTTACAGATATCCCCCAGCCCTATAATCCGAAACCAACACCCGATAAATCCATGGAACGGCAGGAACTTTTTAACATGGACAACCTGGATCTTGCCAGAAAAAGTTTTGAAAAAGAATATATCCGCAGGAAAATGGAGCTGGACCAAGGAGACCTCAAGGCAACGGCCAAAAGAATCGGTACCAGCGTCCATTACATCAAAAAACATATTTCAAAACCTTAAGGAACCTTGATGAGAATTATCAGCGGGAACCTTAGGGGACGAAAACTTGCGGATCTTCCGGGCAATAACATCAGGCCGACATCGGACCGGGTCAGGGAGGCTGTGTTTAACATACTGGGACAAAAGTTAAGGGATGCCAGGGTTTTGGATCTTTTTGCCGGTACCGGTGCGCTGGGACTAGAAGCTCTGAGCCGAGGAGCTGCCCATGCCGTTTTTGTGGATGGGGCCGCCTCTTCCTGTGGCATTATCCAAAAAAATATTGATCGGTGCCACATGGACCAACAGGCCACCCTGATCCACCATGATATTATGGGTCTGCCCTTCCCCTATACCCTGGCGGATACCCCCTTTGATCTGATTTTTATGGACCCGCCCTATGACAAGGGGTACATTGAGACAACCCTGGCAAAGGCTGGTTTTATCGATCTTCTGGCTCCCGAGGGTATTATTATTACCGAGCAATCCTTCAAAAATCCCCTTACAAAAGTATCCAATGGGCTTGACATTTACCGTCAAAAAAAATACTCAAAGACTTTTATCTCCTTTTTACGAAAAGAAGTGATTAACAAAGGATCTGACAAAAATGACTGATACAAAAAAAAGTGCTGCAAAAAAAGGTGCTAAACGAATCGCCATTTATCCTGGCTCTTTTGACCCCCTGACCAACGGTCATGTGGATGTGATCGAAAGAGCCCTTGAAATCTTTGATGAGGTTATTGTGGCCGTCCTGCACAATCCGTCTAAAAAATCATTGTTCACTTCCGAAGAACGGGTGGCGATGATCAAAGATAGCATGAATGGATTCAAACCCGTACAGGTGGATACCTTTGATGGGCTTCTGGTGGAGTATGCCCGGATGAAAAATGCCGTGGCTGTCATCCGGGGTATGCGGGCCATTTCTGATTTTGAAAATGAGTTCCAGATGGCGCTAATGAACCGTAAATTGAGCAAAGATGTTCAATCGGTATTCCTCATGACGGGTCTGCGGTGGATATTTACCAGTTCCTCCATCATAAAAGAAGCCGCCCAATTTGGCGGAGACATTTCAGACATGGTACCTACACCTGTAAAACTAAAGCTCATGGAAAAGTTCCCCAAGCTGAACTGCTGATCTTTCAATCACCTCTCCAAAATGTTAGGTAACCTAGGAAAAACGACACAACAATAA